>CBFGLP010000898.1:0-3183 GCA_965649595.1 uncultured Myxococcales bacterium
GCTACCGGCGGCTCGAGGCGCTGCTGATCGTCGCCGACCGCGAGCGCTCGCTGCTGCTCTCGGGCACCGGCGACGTGATCGAGGCCGAGGACGGGATCCTGGCGATCGGATCCGGCGGCAACTATGCGCTCTCGGCCGCGCGCGCCCTGCTTCGTCACGCCGATCTCGACGCCCGCGCGATGGTCGAGGCCAGCTTGATGATCGCCGGGGAGGTCTGCGTGTTCACCAACCAAAACCTCAACATCCTCGAGCTCGACGCCGCCGAGTGAGGCCATGACCATTATCCGCAACAAGACCGAGGAGGCCCGCCAGCTCACCCCCCGCCGCGTGGTCGAGGAGCTCGACCGCTACGTGATCGGCCAGACCAAGGCCAAGCGAGCCGTAGCGATCGCCCTGCGCAACCGCTGGCGTCGCCAACAGGTCGAGGGGGACCTGCGCGAGGAAATCTCGCCCAAGAACATCATCATGGTCGGACCGACTGGCGTCGGAAAGACCGAGCTGGCCCGCCGCCTCGCCAAGCTGTCCGGGGCGCCCTTCGTCAAGGTCGAGGTCAGCAAGTTCACCGAGGTCGGCTACGTCGGCCGCGACGTCGACTCGATCGTGCGCGACCTGGTCGAGATGTCGGCCAAGCTCGTGCGCGAGGAGATGGAGCACGCGGTCTGGGAGACCGCGCGGCAGCGGGCCGGGGAGAAGGTCGTCGACCTCTTGCTGCCTCCGGCGCGCGGCAACGCTGGCTACGCCGACCGTCCAGGCGATCCAGCCAAGCCCGCCAACGAGGCCAGCCGCGAGAAGCTCCGCAAGCTGCTCGGCGAGGGAAAGCTCGACGATCGCGAGGTCGAGATCGAGGTCGAGGAGGAGGGCGGCGGCATGCAGATGGTGCCCGGGCTCCCGCCGGGCATGGCCGGCGGCCTCGAGGGCGGCGGGCTCGGGCAGCAGCTCGAGGACATGCTCGGCGCGCTCGGCAAGCGCAAGCGCAAGCGCACGGTCAAGGTCGCCGAGGCGATCGAGCTGCTCGCTCAACAAGAGGCGCGGGCGCTCGTCGATCGCGACGAGGTCCGGCGCGAGGCCGTGCGCCGAGCCGAGCAGCTCGGCGTGGTGTTCCTCGACGAGATCGACAAGATCTGCAGCCGCGAGAACGCCCGCGGGGCCGACGTCTCGCGCGAGGGCGTGCAGCGGGACCTGCTGCCCTTGGTCGAGGGCACCACGGTCTCGACCAAGTACGGGCCGGTCCGCAGCGACCACGTGCTGTTCATCGCCGCGGGGGCGTTCCACATGGCCAAGGTCAGCGATCTGATCCCCGAGCTGCAGGGCCGGTTCCCGATCCGCGTCGAGCTCGACAGCCTGAGCAAGGCCGACTTCATCAAGATCCTGCGCGACACCGACAACTCGATGCTCAAGCAGTATCAGGCCCTGCTCGCGACCGAGGGCATCAACGTCGAGTTCACCGACGAGGCGATCGAGGAGCTCGCGAGCGTGGCCTCGCGGGCCAACGAGCAGCTCGAGAACATCGGCGCCCGGCGGCTGCACACCGTGCTCGAGCGGGTGCTCGACGAGCTGAGCTTCGAGGCCTCGGAGATCGGCGCGCAGACGATCAAGATCACCGCGCAGTACGTCCAGGTCCGGATCGGCGAGCTGCTCGCCAACGAGGATCTATCGCGGCACATCCTCTGAGCCCGTCCGTGGAGACTCGCGCTTCGCTGTCTGCGGTGCAGTGGACCAGCCGAGCTCAGCCGCCGCTCAGGTGAAAGCGGGGCAGGGCGATTCGGGTGCCCTTGCACTGCGGGCACTTGCCGGGCCGGGTAAAGCGCTTGCGGTCGCTGAACTCGAACTCGCAGCTCATGCACTTCGCCGGCTCGATCACCAGCTGCTCCTCGCCGCGCCGAACCGAGCGCTCGAGGTGCTCGAGGTGACCGAGCAGGTCCTTTTCGCTCACTCCGACGAGACCAGACAGGTCACGCAGCGTTGCCGGGCCGTCACGCAGCACCCTGCGCAGGCTCTCGCGGATCGTCTCGGCCCGGTCCTCGGGCACGTTCGACTTGGCCATGGCGCCAACATGAGCGACCTAGCCGCGGCGGGCAAGCGGGCGCTGCGACATCCTTTCGACCTCCGTGCACTCCGGCCACTGCGTGGCCTCCGTGCACTCCGGTTGACCGCGATGTCGCGTGGGGCTATCGACGGGCGTGGCTGAAGCAGGCGGGCGGACGGACGAGCGCAACTCCAACGAGGGTGAGACGCGCGACCCGACGCAGCCGAGCACGACCGCGCCGCTCGATGTCCGGCGCGTCGTGGTCACCGCCGCTGTTGGCGTGGTGATCTTCACCGGCCTCATCGGCTTGCTCGCATGGTTCTTCCGCGAGCCCTTGCTCGCGGTCGGCCACTGGTTCGTGGATCGCTTCGGCGGTCCGGGGGTCGCGGTCGGCTACTACTTCCCCGACGCGTTCACGGTCCCCTTGCCCAACGACGCGTTCACGGCGTTTGGCTTGTGGGGCGGCATGCCCTTTTGGGAGGTCGTCATGTGGGGCAGCATCGGCAGCATCGCGGGCGGCAGCACTGGCTGGGCGATCGGGCGCTGGCTGCTCGAGCACAGCGAGCGCCTGCAGGGCTTCATGCAGCGGCGCGGCGGCGAGGACATGGTCACGCAGCTTCGTCGTGGCGGGCGGTGGTTCCTCGCGCTCGCAGCCGTGACGCCGATCCCCTATTCGATCACCTGTTGGGCGTGCGGCGCGATGCGAATGCCCTATCACGAGTTCGCGCTGATCTCGTTATTGCGGATTCCGCGGGTCGCCGTATTTCTATGGCTGATTCAGCAGGGATTCGTGCACATCGGCGGGTGAGCTGTCCAATCAAATCCTGCTAGTGGAGAGCGGCAGCGACGAGCGTAGCGATCGCAGCGAGCCCCGCCGCCGACGCGGCGACGCGGCGAACGAGCGCGCGGTGACGGCCAGAGTCGAGCGCCTCGAGCAGCGCCTGCATCGAAGGCCAGCGGGCGGCAGGATCGACCGCGAGACCGCGTGCGATCACCTCGCGTAGCCACCGGGGCACCTCGGCGCCCACCACCGGCGGGCGGCGGCGACCGTGGATGACTCCGAAGCGGAGCTCCGCGAACGAATCGCCCGCGAAGGGGCGCTCGCCGTAGAGCGCTCGCCAAGCTACCGCGCAGAACGAGAACTGATCCGTGCGCGC
>CBFGLP010000899.1:0-1542 GCA_965649595.1 uncultured Myxococcales bacterium
TGTCGCTCTCGATGGGCACCCTGCACGACGTCGGCGGCAAGGCGATCCTCGACAACGCCAAGAGCTTCGCCCACCTGAAGTCGCTCGACCTCGACCACAACTACCTGTCCGACGCGATGGCCAAGGCGCTAAAGAAGGCGCTCGCGGGCGTCGTGAAGATCGGTGCCACCGAGGCGCCCTCCGACTGGGGCGACGGGCTGCGCTACTTCACCGAGGTCGGCGAGTAGCCAATCCTGTTCGAGCGCGCTCGCGCGTGCACACCTGCGCCCGGGCGGCCCGACCGAGCCCGAACGCGACCTACGAGGGCGCGCGGGAGCACGAAGCACCAGCCAACCGTGGGGCTGGTCTCGCGCGTGGGCCTGTGGCCTGATCCCGCGCGGAGTCTCATGCGCCGCTTCGAGTTCAAGGACAGCAAGTCGCACAAGTTCTGGGAGATCGAGATCGAGGGCAACGCCTTCACGGTCCGCTACGGCAAGGTCGGGACCGAAGGTCAGACCCAGACCAAGACCTACAAGGACGCAGCCAAGGCCCAGGCCGAGGGCGAGAAGAAGATCGCCGAGAAGACCAAGAAGGGCTACGTCGAGGTCGAGTCCGGCGCCGCTCCTGCTGGCGACGGTGGTGGCAAGGCCAAGGGTGCCGCACGCAACCCCGAGCTCGAGGCGGCGATCATCGCCAACTTCGGCGACAAGCAGGCCTGGTCGGTCTACGCCGACTGGTTGCAGGGTCAGGGCGATGCTTGGGGCGAGCGCCTCAGCCTCGAGCTCGCCCACCGCAACGCGTCGGGGACCGAGAAGAAGAAGCTCACCGAGGCGATCAAGAAGTACGAGGCCGAGCACCGCGACGAGCTGTACGGCAAGAGCTTCGCCAAGCTGCTCGACGAGGAGGACTTCGAGCAGGTCGCCAATCTGCAGTGGGACTACGGCTTCATCGTCGGCGCCCGCGTGGCCACGCCCGAGTACGACTGGAGCGGGACCAAGCCGGACACAATCCTCCGCGCGCTGGTCAAGAGCCCGGCCGCCCGCTTCCTCCGCTCACTGACGATCGGTCTGCTCGATCACGAGTACCCGGTCAGCCTCGACAAGGGCATCCAGGCGATCAGCACCGCCGGCAAGCTCGACGGGCTCAAGGAGCTGTTCATCGGCGACTTCGAGTACCCCGACGAGCAGGAGATCTCGTGGGTCGAGGTCGGTGACGCCGACAAGGCGATCTTGGTCGCGCCCAACCTCGAGTCGCTACACCTACGCGGCGGCGGGATTGGGCTCGGCAAGGCGCTCGAGCACGCCAAGCTGCAGTCCCTGAAGATCGAGACGGGCGGGCTCCCGGCCGCCGCGGTCAAGGCGATCGGCAAGTGCAACCTGCCCGAGCTGCGCCGCATGGAGGTGTGGTTCGGCCGCGACGAGTACGGCGGCAACGGCAAGATCAAGGACCTCAAGCCGCTGTTCTCCGGCGAGGGCCTGCCCAAGCTCGAGCACCTCGGCCTGCAGAACAGCGAGTTCGAGAACGAGATCGCTATCGAGCTGGCCAAGTCGCCGCTGCTCGCCC
>CBFGLP010000900.1:0-7001 GCA_965649595.1 uncultured Myxococcales bacterium
TCCGCCGCAGCCTCTTCTTCCGCCGCAGCCTCTTCCGCCGGCTCGGCCGCCCACCCCGCGAGCACCGGAACGGTGTCGGTCGACGAATAATCCTCGCTCGGCTCACCGAGCTCCGGCAGCTCCGGCGCCTCGGGCAACGCCACACCCCGCGCCGCGCTCATGGCGTCGCGCAGCTTCGCAGGCAGGGCCTCGCGCAGGCTCTCGAACGCCTCCAGCGCGGTGAGCAGCAGATCCGGCTCGCCGTGCGCGAGCACGGCCTCGGCGTCCTTGTTCCACCCGACCAAGCTCGTGCGCAGGAGATCGTCGATCCCGCTCTTGGGATCCGCGAGCCAGCCTTCGATCGCTCGGGCCCGATCTTGGACCCCGCGACGCAGCGCCTCACCACGGTCTGCGACCGCAGCCTCATAGGCACGCTGACGAGCCTCGGCCTCGTAGCGTCGCAGCGCTCGCTCGCTCAGGCCCAAGCGCCGCTCGACTCGAAGGAACGCCTCCTTGCCGCGCACGCGCTCGTCGACCCGCAGGCTCACGCAGCCGTTTTGGTCGAGCTCGACGTGGACCTCGACCTCGGGCCGCTCGCCGCCGAGCCGAAACAGCAAGGTCGGAGCGAAGCGCTCGCCCCTCGCCCACGCGCCCTCTTCGGCCTGCTCGTCGAGCTCGCTCGGGTTGCCCTGCCACAGCTCGTGCGCGTCGTTCCAGCCGAGCCCGACGCTGGTGTCGACCCTGAGGCTGAAGCTCGCGCTGGCCGGCAGCGGCGTGCCGCGATCGATCAACGCCTTCACGGGGCCCCTCGCCGGCCGCAGCCACAGACCGTGCGGCGCGGGCTCGACCAAGAGGAAGTCGGGTCGCCGCTTGCTGCGGCGCTTGGCCTCGAGCGCCAGCCCGCGCAGCACGAAGTCATCGTCGAGGCGTGGGTTGGTCAGCTCGGTCTCGGGCACGCGCCCGAGCAGGCTCTCGAGTCGATCTTGCAGGACCGGCACGCGGCTCGAGCCCCCCACCAACACGACCGAGTCGAGCTCGTCGGCGCCGATGCCCGCGTCGGCCAAGAGCTCGCGCGCGAGCTCGGCCGGGACCGCGACGAGATCGGCGACCATCCGCTCGAAGCGAGACCGCTCGAGCGTGCAGAACAGGTGCTTGGGCCCGCTCGCGTCGGCCCACAGGTAGGGCAGGCGCACGTCGAAGCGCTCGGCATCGGTCAGCGCGAGCTTGGCCTTCTCGGCCACGTCGCGCAGCCGGGCGCGGATCAGCGGATCGTCGACCTGCTCGGGCTCGCTGGTCTGCTCGAGCTGCTCAATCAACCAGTCGACGATCCGCGCGTCGAGATCGAGGCCGCCGACGTCGAGCCGCGAGCGAGCGCCGAGCACCTCGATGCCCTTGGGCTCGATCCGCACGAGCGCACCGTCGAAGCTGCCAGCGCCGAGATCGAAGATCAGCACCAGCTGCTCGCGTGGCTCGCTCGCGTGGGCGGGGCCGGAGCCCTCGTCATCCTCGTCGTGCTCGGCTTCGCTCTCGCCCTCGCCCTCGCTGGCCTTCTCGGCCGGCTCGCCCTCGGCGTCGGCCTCGAGCTCGTCGTCGTCGTCCTCGTCGCTCGACTCGTCTTCGTCGACCTCGGCTTCGGCTTCGCGGGCGGCCTTGCGCTCGGCCAGCTCGCGCGCGAGCACGGCCTCGAGCCCGATGATGCCCAGCCCGGCCTCACCCTCGCGCTCGAGCGTCCGCCAGGCCATCGCGGCCGCGGTCGTGCTCGAGACCAGCTCGACTCCTGGCAGCCCGGCGATCCTCAGCGCGTGCAGCAGCGAGCGCCGACGAGCATCGTCGGCGCCTGGTGGCACGGCCACCAAGGTCCGCTCGAGCGTGATGTCGAAGCGCCGCTCGATCCGATGGACCATGCTCTGCAAGAGCAGCGCGAGCAGCCGCGGCGCCGGCCAGCGCTCGTCGGCCAGCTCGAAGTGGACGTCACCGCCGGGCCCACGCACGACCGGCGCGTCCATCCACGCGCTGGTCTGCTTGGGGTCACCGAGCCCAGCCAGCTCCCAGCGGACGCCGAGCAAGCGCGGGCTCCCGCCGATCATCTGCGTGGGCGCGGTGACGCTCAGGCGCCGCCCCTCGTCGCCGAGCACCAGGCGCTCGTCGTCGACCCCGACCACCGTCGGGACGCCCTCGCTGGCCTCGCGCCCATACGCAGCCGCCCGCGCGCGAGCACCCAGATCGGGCCAGTCGATCACCTTGGGCTTGCCGTCGACGACCAGGGCCGCGCGCACGCGCGTGGTGCCGACATCGAGCACGAGGATCGGTTCGGGGCGCGGCTCGGGCCGCGTCTTGGAGTTCGACGAGACGGGGCGAACACTCATGATGAGACCGCGCGAGACGCCAATCGCGAGACGCCGGAGCCTACGAATCGACCGATCTCTGTCAAGCCGGCAAACCCGCGTCGCTCGGCGATCACGAACGATCGCCGAGCTCGCGCGAGTGAGATCTCAGCCGCGCGCTCAGTCGATGTTCGGGTAGTGCTGGACCGACCAGGTCACGTGTCGGAAGTCGACGCCCGGCAGCGTGACGGCGGCCAGCTTGTGGCGAGCCGCCGGCGAGAGCTGCTCGACCCGCAGCGGCGTGCCGAGCGGTGCTTGCGTCGGCAAGAAGTCGTCGAGATCGAAGTGAAACACGCCAATCCGGGCCGCCTCGATCCTGTAGGGCATGCGGACCCGAACGATCCCGAGCGAGGTCCATAGCTCCCGCAGCATCCGCACGTCCACCTCGCCCAGCAGCAGCGGTCGCTCGCTCGGCAAGCGCCGCAGCGATCCCCAGCTCGACTCGAACAGCTCGAGCACGTCCCGCTCGGCCGACGCTGGCTCCGCGAGCTCGATCAACGCCTCGTCGTCGTGCTCGCCGAGCCCGTCGGGCGACTCGATCACGCGCGACTCATCGAAGCGAGCGAGCCTGGGCGGATCCGGATCGAAGGCTCGCTCGTCGACGAAGCGGACACCGGAGCTCGGCGGCTCGGAGATCAGCAGCTCGAACAGATGCCCGATCCGCGTCTGGTCGCGCCACATGGTCTGGTGAGCCCAGGGCACGCGTCCTCGCTCGCCGGTCCAGAACGCGCCGACATGGCCATAACCATCGATCGCGAACCAATCGGTGTCGGTGCTGTGCGCCGCCGGACCCGGCTCGGGCTCGGCGAGATCCGGCGCGCTCAGACCGGGTGCATCTGTCCGTCGGTCCCCAACCATTCCTCGCTCCACGCGGTGCTCGGCAAGTGCTCGAAGGGCTGAACCTGGTGATCGCTGCGAAAGTCGATCGCGGGGAAGATGACGGCGCCGAGCAAGCGTCGCGCCGCGGGCGAGAGCTGCTCGATCCGCACGGGCACGCCGGTCGGCTTCTCGCAGCGCTGATAGGGGCCCGCCGAGTAGTCGTCGCACCCGAAGCGAAACAGGCCCAAGCGACCGGCCTCGATCGAGTAAGGCAAGCGCACCCGCACGATGCCGAGCACCGTCCACAGCTGCGCGAGCGTAGGCAGCTCGAGCCCCCCGCGTACGAGCACGCGCTCGCCCGGCAAGCGAATCAAGCGATCGTAGGGTCCGACGGCGGCCAAAAGCCGAGCATCGCTGGCCGCCGCAGGATCGCCGAGCTCGATCAACACGTCGTCGAAATGGCTGCCCAAACCTTCGGGCGCCTCGATCACCTGGTAGGCATCGTCAGGATCCCCACGGCGACGATCCGGCTCGAACACGCCGCGATCATCGAAGCGAACCCCGGCGCTCGCTGGCTGGCCCAGCAGCAGATCGAAGAGCTCCTCGGCCCCGGTCTGCGCGTGCCAGGCCTCGAAGTGAGCCTCCGGCACACCGCCGCCCTCGCCCGAGTCGAACACGCCGATGTGGCCGTGAGCGTCGACCGCGAACCACGCGGTGTCCATGCTGTGCGCGGCCGGACCCGGCTCGGGCTCGGCCAAGTCTTCACGGTCAACCGTCATCATCTTCACTCTCGAGCTCCTCGTCGCCGACGTACTCGCCGTCAAAGTCCTCGTCGTGCTCGCGCTCGTGCATCTCGCCGTCGAGGCTCTCCCAGAACCGCTCCCACGCGACACAAGCCAGGTGCTCGAGCGGCTGGATCCGCTCGGCAGCACGAAAGTCGACCTTGTCGAACCGGACCGCCCCGATCAGCGCGCGGATCGGCGTCGGCAGCCGGGCCAGCTCGACCGGGCGCCCGCGCGGCGCGTCGACGCGGGTGTAGGGCGCGGCGTAGGTGTTCTGGAACGAGGTCGCGTCGTGGTCGTACTCGAACAGCCCGAGCCGACCGGGCGGGAGGAAGTAGCCGTTGAGCGCCCGCACGACGCCGCCGGCCGCCCACAGCCGAACGAGCTGCTCGGCCTCGAGCGAGTCGAACAGCACGAGCGGCGGATCGCTGGCGAGGGTCAGCGGCCCTCGCTCGAGCGTCATGTCGCCGAGCGCCCGCCCGATCGCCGCGGGCGTGGCGTGCTGGCGGCTCGTGAGCTCGACGAGCAGGTTGTAGTAGCCCCGCTCGTCCCCCTCGCTCGGCGGCGCGAGCATCACCTCGCCGCGCGACCACTCGGGCAGCTCGTCGAGCGCCTCGAACACCCGGGTCGCGTCGAAGCGAGCGAGGTCCGGGCGACCGAGCCCGAGCAGCAGCTCGACGATCGAGCGCCCGCTCGACTCGCGCCAGTCTTCGGGCACCGCTCCCGACTCGCCGGACAAGAACACCCCGATGTGGCCGAACGCATCGACCGCAAACCATGTGGTGTCCATGCTGTGCGCCGCGGGGCCTTCGAGGGGCTCGGCCAACTCGGGCTCGGCCAACTCGGCCCCGAAGCGCTCGTCGGTCTCGCTCACGGGCCGAGTCTCGCATGGCTCGCGGGCGCTCGACAGAGCGTGCGAAAGTCCCTGCATGCCCAGTCCCCTGCAGGTCGTCTCGCCTCGGCAGCCCGAGGACTGGTCGGTGCTAGCCGACTGGCTCGTCGCCCGCGGTGACCTTCGCGGCGAGCTGCTCGGGATCGCGGCGCGCCGGGACGCGAGCGACGATCCGAACCTGCGGGCGCAGCTCGAGCGCGAGCTCGCGTCGCTCGAGGCCCGCGCGGAGCGGGAGTTCGTGCAGCCACTGCAAGCCGCGCTGGGCCTCGCCGATCGGCCGACCCTCACCAAGCAGCTCGAGCCGCGCTGGCGTGCGGGTCTGCTGCTTGCTACGCGTCCGCGCGTGGAGCTCGACGACTCGCCCGAGCAGCTTCGCACGCGGCTGCGAACCCTGCTCGACTCGCCAGCCGCGATCGCGCTCGGCGAGCTCGAGCTGACCTTCGATCCCGCGCTCGTCCGCGAGGTCTGTTCCGCCCTCGAAGCCCGGCCGAGCGTGCACACGCTGGTGCTCGGCGACTTCACGCATCCGGTCGGCGAGCTCGCCTCGATCGCGGCGAAGCTGCCCAACCTGCGCAGCGTCGAGCTGTGCGGGCCCGGGATCGACCTCGCGGGCGCGCTCGCGCTGCTGACCTCGCTCGACACGCTGCGCCTATCCTGCGAAGGAGACTTTTTGCCGGCGCTGCAGCAGCTCGGCGCGCAGACCCTGCCCAAGCTCCGCAGCTTGCAGCTGCGGCTCGGCGGGGTCGGTTACGCATCGGGCAGCGAGACGCAGCTCCGTGCTTTCGAGCCCCTGCTGCGAGGTGATCGCACACCCTCGCTCGAGCAGCTGGCGATCAACGGAGCCGAGTTCGCCAATACCCTCGTGACGATGCTGGCGAGCAGCCCCCTGCTCTCGCGCCTGCGGACGCTCGACCTCTCGGGCTCGTGGCTCGCGGAGGCAGGCGGAGAGGCCCTGCTCGCGCACGCGAGCTCGTTCGAGCGGCTCGAGCGGCTCGACGTCGTCGCTTGCCTTTTGCCCGAGCCGCTGCAACAGCGCCTGCAGGAGCGCTTCAGCGAGCGCGTCCACGTCGGCCTTCAGGTCGACGACATGCGCTGGGATCCCGAGCAACACGAGTTCTCGACGCTCGACGACGATTTTTATGATGAAGACGAGGAGGACGGCGATGAGCTGGAATGATCAGCATCGTCGCCTCGGTGTCCTGCTCTTCGGAGTGGTCCTAGGCTGTGCCCCCGACGACGCCCCCGCCGACGACGAAGCCACGAGCACCGATGTAGACACGCTCGACGATATCGACACGACCAGCGATACCGCCGGTGATGGCAGCGACGAGGGCCTGCCCCCCGACCTACCAACCGACCCGACCAGCGACTGCGATCGCCTCGACCAGCTGCTCATCGACCTCCCCGCCGAGCCCGACCCGGCCGCGCACCAGGCCCTGATCGACGAGCTCGTCCGCACGGTCAGCTACGGCGAGCACGGCTTCCCGATCATCGACATCGATCAATCGTGCCAGCCCACCGCGGCCGGCATGCTCGCCGTCGTCCACCAGAGCGCGCCGGGCCAGACCATCTCGGTCGCCGGCGACTTCAACGGCTGGAACGCCGACGAGCACGTGCTGGCCGAGCTGGTCCCGGGCTTCTACGTCGCGCAGATCGAGCTCCCCTCCCCGCCCGCTGGCCTCTACAAGCTGGTCCACGATGGCCAGTTCTTCGCCGATCCGCTCGCCCGCCGGTTCGGCTGGGACGAGTTCGGCGAGTACTCGCAGATCGATCCGCTGCCCGATCGCGGGCACCACGAGCGCTGGCTCGGCTTCGACCAGTCCGTCGGCCAGCTCGAGCCACGCACGCTGACCGTCTACCTGCCCGCCGGCGCGTTCGATGACGTCGAGCTGCCCGTGCTCTACATGCACGACGGCCAGAACCTGTTCGCCCCCGACGCGCTGTTCGGCGGCTGGCAAGTCAGCGAGACGCTCGAGCAAGCGATCGGCGACGCCACGCTCTCGCCCGTGGTCGTGGTCGGGATCGACAACACCGCGGCGCGCTTCGACGAGTACACGCAGGTGCCGGACATCCTCGATGGCGTGCAATATGGTGGTCGCGCCGACGAATATGCGGATTACCTCGTTGACGGGATCGGGCCATTCA
>CBFGLP010000901.1:0-1502 GCA_965649595.1 uncultured Myxococcales bacterium
CGCTTGCTGGGCCCCCCAAGGGGGGCCTGTCTCGTCTCCGAGGCGGGGGAGACTCAGAAGCCTTCTCGGGGGTCCTGTGTGGCTTGGCTGGACGGGCACCCGTGCTAAGTAGACGGCGTGACGACCCGCCTCCCGATCGTCGATGACCGCGCCACCTCGCTCACCGAAGAGCGGCCGCGTCGGCGTCACCCCGAGTGGTTGAAGGTCCCGATGCCAGCAGGGGCTGGGTACATGGAGCTGCGTCGGCGCGTGCAGGAGTTGAAGCTGCACACCGTCTGCCAGAGCGCGAGCTGCCCCAACATCGGCGAGTGCTGGAACCACAGGGCGCTGACGATCATGATCCTCGGCGACATCTGCACTCGCTCGTGTCGCTTCTGCGACGTCGCTACCGGGCGGCCGCTGCCGGTCGACGAAGGTGAGCCCGAGCGAGTCGCAACCATCCTCGCCGAGCTCGACCTCAACCACACCGTGATCACCTCGGTCGATCGCGATGATCTCGAGGACGGCGGCGCGGGCATCTGGGCGCGCACGCTCGAGGCCTGCCATCGGGCCGCGCCGCGCATGACGATCGAGGTGCTGGTGCCCGACTTCAAGGGCCAGCTCGACCAGGTCGACACCGTGCTCGATGCCCGGCCCGACGTGTTCGCCCACAACCTCGAGACCGTGCCGCGGCTGAGCCGGGAGGTCCGGGTCCAGGCTCGCTACGACCGGAGCTTTTCCGTGCTCAGGCACGCGCGCAGCCGCGGGGCGCTGACCAAGACCGGGATCATGCTCGGGCTAGGCGAAGAGCTCGACGAGGTTCGCGCGGTGATCGACGAGCTCGGCGAGCTGGGGCTGACGATCCTGACGCTCGGGCAGTATCTCTCGCCCAGCAAGAAGCACCTCCCGGTGGCCAGGTACGTGCATCCCAGCGAGTTCGCCGAGTTGGCGGACTACGCCAGGAGCAAGGGGGTCGTGCACGTCGAGAGCGGCCCGCTCGTGCGCAGCTCGTATCACGCGGAGGGGCAGGCGGAGCTGATCCGGCGCATGCAGGCGCAGCCAGGATATGGGGTGATCGGGTTCGCTAGTTTAATCCCTGTGCGCGGTTGAGTTTGGACTCAACCGCGCACAGGGATTTCCTAGTCTTGATGGAAAGACCGTGGCCGGTCCCTCTCCCGTCCCGGCAAAGCCGTGACGGGGCCCTCGCCCCCTGCCCGCCCCTGACGGGGCGTTGGTTCGAGCCGGGTGGGGACCGTGGACGATTCCTGTCGGCACAGCCGTGACGACCATCCCAGCGAGATGATCGAGTCGGCGCGAGGGTGGCACACCCAGGGCAGAGACCCTCGCCATGCTCAGCCGCCCAACCTCGCTGGTGTTCGCTTCGATGACCCTGTCGCTCGCCGTCCTGGCGACCGCTTGCGACGCCGAGGAGGTCGTCGACGATGGGCTCGCCGAGGGTGACGGCGAGACCGATGACGAGACCGATGATGGCATGGAGCCCGAGCCAAAGCCGGAGCCGGAAC
>CBFGLP010000902.1:0-2203 GCA_965649595.1 uncultured Myxococcales bacterium
CGACGTTGTCCTCGCGGACCTCGCCGACGCGACGGCCTGCGGTCGCGAGCTCGACGGTGAAGCCCGGCCTCGCGTTGCGTGCGAGGCCCAGCTCGCCGACCACCGCGCCGGCTTTGATCGGAACCGTGACCACCATCGCCGCGCGGTCGAGCACCGGCTCGTCGACCGCGGGGAGGGCCTCGAGCCGCGATTGGAGCCGCAGTCGCTGCAGCCGCGGGCGCCCGTCGGCCAACGCGTCGCGGGGGAGCAGCTTGGTCAACGCGCGCTGCTCGATCTCGTCGGCCCGGATCATGAGCGGCTCGGTGATCGCCAGCGTTGGCTCGTCGAGCGGGATCCACTCGAGCTTTCCATGCGCACGTACGTGCTCGCTCAGCTCGCGCAGGCTGAGGGTCGTTCCAGCGAGCGTGTCGATCAGCGGCAGCTCCATCACCGCCGCGCGATCGAGCTTGGGCTCGCGCTGCGAGCTCGCTAGCCGATGCAAGAGCACCCGCGCCAAGAAGCGGCGCGGCTTGGGGGTCAGCTGCGGGAGCTCGGCGATCAGCTGCGCGAGCAGCTCGGCGATCTGATCGCGCAAGAGCGTGAGCACCTCGTGGCGCGCCGGGGTGTCCGCGACGCCCTGCCACTCGACGTCGGGCTCGAGGCGTGGCGAGTCGACCACGGCGATCAGCGGGCCGACGCCGAGCTCGACGGTGATCGGCTGGAACTCGCGACCGTCGACGAGCAGCGCGACCACGGTCTGATCGAGCTCGCGCTGATTTGGCAGCGTGCGCCCGTAGGCGAGCGCGACGACGCCCCGGATCCCGTTCGACTCGAAGCTGCGCAGCCAGGGCGTCGGCAGCACGCCTTCGAGCGCGAGCTTGTCGGACAGGGCTCGGATGTCTTGCTCGAGCACACGCCGAGGTCGGGCCAGGAAGTCTCGCCGTCGACGTGCTCGCTGCAGCTCGGCCTCACCGCTGACCAGCCCCTCGGCGCCAAAGACCGCCGTGAGGAGCTGGCGTTGCTCCTCGCTCAGGACCAGCACGTCCAGCTCGAGCGTGGGATCGATGACCTGCTGCTCGACCCAGCGTAGCGGCCCATTGGCGCGGCGGAGCGCGAGGTCGCGAAGCGAGCGCAGCGTGCCGTCGAGCTGGATCACGATCGGGACTCGAGCGAGCACGTCGAGGGGATCCTCATTGACCCCGGCCGTGCGTGCTCGCTCGACGCTCGGCAGCAGCTCGCTGGCCGCTTGCTGGGCGGACGTCCACTCACTCGTGTTGCTCTCGAGCACACCGAGCTCCCGGATCGCTCGATCGCGCTCGGCGGGGACCAGCATCCGTAGCCAGCGAGACACCAGGATCTGCAGCGCCGCCTCACTGGTCGCCTGCCGCCTCACGAGCTCGGCGATCGCCAAACCGAGTTCGGCGTGGGCCCGCAGCATCGCGCGGACGACCCGAACGTTGGGCACCACGTCCTCGTAGAATTGGCTCGGCGAGAACTCGGCCTCGAGCACGAGGTCGCAAGCGGGCACGCTGGTCTCGTACTCGTGCTTGGCCAGCAGGCAGCCCTCGCGCAGCAACCAGACCGTGCTCTTGCGCGGGTTGTCGAGCCGGGTCGCTTGCTCGCTCAGGCCGATCAGCCCACGCAGATCGGGAGCCTCGATGCGGCGCTGGATCAGGTAGCTGCGGTGCTCGGGTAGCGCGAGCTCCATCTGCCGCTTGCGCCAAGCGAGCCGGCCCAGCTCGCGCCGTTTTGCGCGCTGGAGATCGTCGTCGATCGCGACCAGGCGCGCCCCGAAGATCCGCTGCAAGACCTTCACGTCGCTGCGCTGCAGCACGGCCACCGGGGGGGCCTCGATCGCCAGCTCGGGGTAGCACTGGGTCGCGTAGCTCAGCTTGGCGTCTTGGGCAGTCAGCTGCTCGGCGATCCACGCGAGCGAGATGCGTGGCGTCGAGTCGGCCCCGCGCGCCTCGGGCCAAGTGATCCGGGCGGCGAGGCGCTGGCCCGCGGGGCGCTTGGTCAGGTCGCGCGCGTGCGCCCGCTCGATCAGCTCCTCGCGCGCTCGGTGCTCGACCCACTGGCGATCCGGAGCTTCGGGCGGCCAGGTGTCGGCCCGCTGACATAGCTGGTCGAGCAGCGTCCAGCGCTCGGCCCTGAGGTGCCCGACGATCTCGCTGAACGCCGCATCCTCCACGATGCGCGCCTGCGAGACGTCCTTGCGCAGCCG
>CBFGLP010000903.1:0-5394 GCA_965649595.1 uncultured Myxococcales bacterium
GCGTGGCTGAGTGCACTCCGCCTGCGGGGGGCTTAGACAGCCGCCGTGCGTGGCTGAGTGCACTCCGCCTGCGGGGGGCTAAACCAGCCGCCGTGCGTGGCTGAGTGCACTCCGCCTGCGGGGGGCTTAGACAGCCGGCTTAGAAGTCATCGCGCGCAGGCCCGAGGGCCTTGCGCTCCTTGGCTCCCTTGCCGAGGTAGTACGCCGGCACGCCGACCACTCCAATCACCAGCAAGATTGGCCAGAACACGCTGAGCAGCATCATCGCGGCAGCGGTGCCTGCGCCTGTTGCGACGCCAGCGACGGCTGCGGACCCGCTGCTGGCCTTCTTGGATTTGGCGTAGAGGTAGGTTCCGCCGCCGACTGCGGTCGCGAGCAGGATGGTTCCGAGTGCCACGGTTGCCTCCTAAAGGGGTGGGCGGCTGGAGTATAGGCTACTTCCGCCGGGTGGCCCCCCCAACCAGAGCAGAGCTGGCGGATTCCGCAGCGGTTGGGGTACGACTACGGCAATTCTCACCGCGAGGTAGCCGAGGCCCTGCAGGAGAACCGAGCGCCTCGCAAGTCGAGCGACCTTCGTCGAGCGACCCTCGTCGAGCACGCGATGCTCGCTCCGGTTGACCTGACCTGTCTCGGGCGGCACTGGACGGGGGGCCCACCGGGGCAGATACTCGCTCGGTGGCTGACACCCCCAGCAGTGACGCCAAGGCCAAGCCTGCGGCGGAGGGAGCTCCGGAGCGAGCCCCGTCGGGCGCCCCGAACCGTGGAGGCAAGGGAGGCGAGCGCCGTGGCCGAGGTCGTGGAGGAAGCGATCGTAGTGACCGTGGCGGGCCTCGAGAGCCGCGCGAGGCTCGAGAGCCTCGCGACGACCGCGAGCGTCGCGACGGCGGCAAAGGCAAGCGTCCGGACAAGAACCGCCGCGACAATCGCAGCGAGCAGCCGCTGACCGCTGGACTGTTCGCGGGTGTCGCCGACAAGGAGATGCCCTGCCGCGTCAGCGGCTGCGAGAACACCTGGACATGGTTCGGGTGGCAGCAGATCCGTTCGCTCGGCAAGCCCCCGCCCAAGCGGATGTGCGACGACCACCTCGCCGAGTTCGAGGGTATCGCCGACAAGGAGATCCCTTGTCGCAACCCGTGGTGCACCAACACCTGGACTTGGAACCGCTTCGCTCAGCTGCGCCAGCTCGAGCACGAAGGCAAGTCCAAGCCACCGCACCGGCTCTGCGACAGCTGCTTCGCCGAGGAGCGAGCGACCGAGGACATGCAGGTGCCCTGCAAGATCCCCGAGTGCCGCAACACCTGGACCTGGCCGCGGCAGGCTCAGCTCAAGCATCGCGGATGGGTTCGTCGGCAGCTCGCTCGGATCGAGGCTGAAGAGCGCGGGGAGACGCTGCCTCCTCAGCCGAGCGACGCTGCGCTGCACTCGGAGGGCGAGGCTGGCGAGCATGCCGAGGGCTCGGTGGCACAGGCCGACGCTGGCGAGCACGAGCACGCCGAGCACGAGCACGCCGAGCACGAGCACGAGCACGCCGAGCACGAGCACGCCGAGCACGAGCACGACGAGCACGCCGAGCACGAAGACGAAGCGGGCGAGGTCAGCGAGGCGCGACCCGACGAGGGCGGCAAGCCGGCCAAGAAGGGCCGACGCAAGCGCAAGCGTCGTCGCAGCAAGATCCACGAGGGCCCGCCCGAGCGGCTGTGCGAGCGCTGCTCGCAACGCATCGCGCACGTCGAGCCGCTCGAGGTCCCCTGCAAGGTCCACGGCTGCCACAACACGTGGACGTGGGACCGCGAGGGCCAGCTGCGCGCTTGGGCGACGCTCGATCACCAACAGCACGTGACCGAGCTGCCGCAGCCGCCTCGGCGGATGTGCCCGACCTGCGTCGACTTCGTCCGCCGTCACCCCGATCGCGAGGTCGACTGTGGTCGGCCTGGTTGCGAGAAGACCTGGACCTACAAGACCGGAGCGCAGCTGCAGGACTACCTGGCCGGTCGCACACAGGATCCGATCCGGCTGTGCGAGGAGTGCATCCGCAGCCAGTTCACGATCTCGACCTCCGACGACGCCGCGGTCCCGCCTGGGTCCGAGGTCATGCCCTGCCAGGTCGCAGGGTGCACGGGGTCGTGGGTGTGGGTGCCCGGCATGAAGCTGAGCGCCACGGATCCCGACGCGACCGAGCCACCGCTCGATCGCATGTGCGACGACTGCCGTACGCAGCGGGGCGCCGAGCCTCGCGACCCGCGACGAGTGGGTGGAGGCTCGGACGAGCCCGACGTCTCCATGGCCGCCGTGGCCGAAGGATCGGTGGAGACCGACGACTTCGCTACGTCGCCCGACGACGCGCTGACCGAGCCCGTGACCGAGAGCGACACCCCGGAGGAGTAATCGACCGAGCTGTTGGCCAGCTCATCGAGACCCGGCACGAACCACCCGTGCCGGGTTTTTCATGTTCAGACGAAGCGCCGAGGTCACACACCGAGCTTCGCTCCGACGCGCCGCGCCGGACCCTCGAGATTTTGCCAAAGAGTTGACCCCCGCCCTGCGAGGTGTGAGGCTCTCGCCGCGCACGCTACCCCCGATCCCGCTCCCGCGCTCCTCCTGCGACTCCGCGAACGACTCCCGCTCCCGCGCTCCTCCTGCGACTCCTACCGCGTGCGCTGCTCATGAGCCGACCTCTCGATTGCGGGAGGTCGGTTCTTCCTTATCTAGATTCCGCCATGCGTCGCGATCCGGCGTCCAACGAGCTCGACCCCCGTGTTCATCTGCGCCTGCTCTACCGCGGCATCGATGGGTTCGAGATCTCGCGTCAGGACGAGCGGCAGGTCGCACGCTCGCGCGGCTCGTCGATCTACGGGGAGCTGCAGCCGACCGCGACGCTGCGCTTGCTCGAGCGCCTCGATCTCGGCCCCGACGACGTCTTCTACGATCTCGGGGCAGGCGTGGGAAAGGTGGTGCTGCTGGCCGCTCTGACCACCTCGGTCGGTCGTGCGGTTGGTATCGAGCTCGCGCGGGGACGCTTCGAGGCAGCCGAGCGAGCGTTCACGCAGGCGCGCCGCGAGCGGCTGCCCGGCGCTCGCCGAGCCGTCATGCGCAACGCCGATCTCCTGACCACCGAGCTCGATGACGCGACGGTGATCTACAGCTGCTCGACCGCCTTCTCGACGCCCTTCATGCGCAAGCTGACACGTCGGCTCGCCACGCTGCCGCGCCTGCGCTTGTTCGCGAGCTTGCAGGATCTCGACCCTCACCCGGCCTTCGAGCCCTGCGACGTGCTGCGGCTCGACGCCAGCTGGCGTCGCGCGACGCAGGTGCACGTCTACCGGCGCATACGTTGAGGACGTTGGATGCGAGCGCGGGCGCCTGACTCGTAGCCAAAGCGCCCGCGCGTCATTTCATCTCGAGCGCGCTCAGCCCATGTCGAGCTCTTGCCGGGCTCCCGACACGCGGCGGGCCCGATCGAGCGCGAGCTGGACGAGGCTCTCGAACAGCTCGTGCACGCTCTCGGCCCCGGTGCTGTCGACCAGCTCCTCGTACAAGCCCTGAAATGCGCGCTCCAGATCGATCGCATGATCGATCACCTCGCTCGCCGAGGCCCCCTCGCGTGGGACCGCTTGGATCATCGCCTGGATCTGCTCGTCGGGCAGATACTGCAGCCAGGTCGTCAGCGCCCGCTCGTTGGCGTGGCGCGACCGATAGCTGTCGAGCAGCTGCTCGACGTGCTCGTGCTGCTTGCGGGCTGCGTCGGCGAAGATGCCGATCCGCTCATCGGCGTGCGGGTGGGCCGACAGCCGTGCGTAGTGGCCGGCGATCCGCCGATGCAGCGACGCGATCCGCTCGAGGAACTCGCCGATCGGCATGTACGTGGTGAGGCGGTGGCCCGGGCGGATCGCGTCGGTCGCCTTCGCGTCGATAGCTGAGTCGTTGTCCTTTGGCATAGTGCTCGACTTCAACATTGTGCTCGAAGGCCCTCGCTCCTCAGGGCGCCAGCTCGTAGGTGGGAGCCGAGCGCACGTCGAACTGGCTCGGCAGCATTCGCCGCGCGAGCGCGTCGATCAGCTCGCCACGGCTCATCTGTCGATAGCCATCGAGCTCGTGTTGGCGGGCCGCCGCGCGCAGGCGCACGGTCGGCCAACGATGCAGATCGGGCAGCTGGGCGTAGGCGGGTGCCCCCCGGTTGGCAGCGCGGGCCGCCGCCGCGGGGGTCAGCCCGAAGTTGCGCAGCTGCTCGTAGCGCTGGAGCACGTCGACCTTCGCCTGCCCGCCCGCTCGCTGTTCTTCATCGACATCGACGTCGGGCAGCTCGGGCAGCTGGGCCCAAGGCTCGCTGTCACGAGGCTCCATCAGCGACCTCCCGAGAGCAAGCGAGCGGGGCCGCTCGGGCGGCGCAAGTGCAGCGCAGCGATCTGGGGCTCGGTCTTGCCCGTGTTGGGCCTCGACTCCACCGCGCCGCCCACCCGCTCGGTCTCCATGTGGATCACGGCTGGCTCGATGCTCGGGGTCGGTTGGGCCTGGGTCGAAGACAGCCCCTCGAGCGAGGGATTGCCGGTCTTGAACACTGCCTGATCGCTCTGAAGGCCACCGCTTCCGCCCCCAGACGACACGAATGCCGCGAGGCCCAAGATGATGACGGCGAAGATGCTCACGAGACCAGATATCAATACGAGGTCGGACATGGACGTTGCTCCTGGAGGTGGCCCGCCGAAGCACGGGCTCACGCGTTGACACGAGTGGATGAACAAGCTCGGCGCCGAGCGGGCCGAGCGACCGAGAACTCGAAATACAAATGAATGGAATACAGAAGAGGGCTCGTGATCAGCCGACACGACCCGCTTCGACCGCGCCGCGGCGCAGCAAGAACTCGCTCAAATCATGCTCGCTTTGGATCAGCACCAATCGGCGGCCGAGCCGAATGTGGCGGTCGAGCCTACGAATCCGGGAACGATTGCTGGTCGAAAAGGCGATGGCCCCTGCGAGCCCGCCGAACAGCATCGCCACGACTGCGACGAGCACCACCGCACCGCCGGGCGCGAGCACCCGGCCGGTCCCGATCCCAGCCCAGATTGCCAAGCTGATCGCGGCCATGGCGGCCGCCGCGACTGCGACCGCGCCGAACAGCAGGCCGCTGCGAGCCAGCGTTCCCTTGAGCGGGACGTCCTTGTTGTAGAGCTGCTCCGACTGCTCGATCACCTCGGCGGCCTCATCGAGCTCGTGGCGAATGGCTTGCTGAGCCTGCTCTGCGCTCGCGTGGTCGAGAAAGACGCCGTAGTTCAGATAATTCACGACGGTTCACTCCTGGGACACGCATCGAACCAAGGACCGGATTCGGCGCAAAAAGTCTGAATCCTCCCAGATGGGTGACTCGCGCACGCCGATTCGCGAACCTGGATTCCTCTT
>CBFGLP010000904.1:0-9260 GCA_965649595.1 uncultured Myxococcales bacterium
TAGGCGATGATCGGCACGTCGGAGGTGACGCGATAGGCCCCGTCGGGCTTGACCCCGCTGCCCTGCTGGTTGTTGTTGGGCAGCAAGAACGCGTAGAGATCGAGCGGCTGGACCACCTGCGGGCCGGCGACCATCTGCCAGACGGCGCCGTTCCACTTCTCGACGGCCACCGTCGCGGGCGTGTCGAGCTGCACGTTGGACACGGCGACGGAGTACTGATCGTTCTCGAGGCCGCCGTTCTGATCGAGATCGACGGCGTAGAACAGGCAGCCCACGGTGGTCTCGGCGGTCGCCGCCTGGCCGCAGGTCTCGGGGATGATCGGGCCGTCGCCATCGCCGTCTCCGCCGAGGTCGGGCTGACCGCCAATGTCGAACTTGGTCCCGGTGTCCGCGGTGTCGCCGTCGCCATCCCCAGGAGCCTCGCCCGAGTCGCTCTCGCTGGACTCGGGGTCGGTGTCGCCGTCGCCGTCGCCGTCACCGTCACCGGTGCTGGTCGACGTGGGATCGTCGTCGCCGAGCGAGACGCCGCTGGCCTCGTCGTCGGTGTCGCCGGAGGGCTCGTCCGAGCAGGCGAGCACGAACAGGGGCAGGAGGATGGTGAGAGTAGGGCGGGACGACCGGCGCACGCGGGGATTGTAGGCCCGCGCGGCCCCATTGTGAGCCTCAGCTACTGCGAGGCTTGATGTCGTCTCCCTCACCCGCCGCCTCGGCCTCGGTCGCCTCGGCGTCGTCTTCTTCTTCGTCCTCGTCCTCCGCCTCGTCGGCAGCCTGCTCGGCGGCGGCAGCTTGCTCGGCCGGATCGGGCGCGAGGATGTCTTCGACCGGCCCGCCCGCGGTGACCTTCTTGCCGACGAAGATCAGCACGATCGACGCGAGCACGACCACGATCGAGATGAACTGGCTGGTCGTGAGCATGACCGGCACGGCCGGGTTGAGCCCGAGCGCCTCGTTGAGCCCGGGCGTCTCGAGCTTGGCGATGTAGCCACGCACCGCGTCACCGCGGAACATCTCGAGCACGAAGCGGGCGGCCGGGTAGAGGATGATGTAGTGCAGCATCACCTGGCCGTGGAACTGCTTGTTCAGGCGCAGGCGCATCAGCCACAAGAAGACCGCGAACTCGATCATCGACTCGGCGAGCGGGATTGGGTAGCGACCCATGCCGTCGGCGAGGTACGCGGGCGAGTTCTCGGGGTAGTGCAGCGCGAGCGAGCCCTCGTGCGGGGCCCCGTAGCAGCAGCCCGCGCACAGACAGCCGAGCCGGCCGAACGCGTGGGCGAGCGCCAAGAAGGGCGCGCCGAGATCGAAGAAGCGGAGCATCCGGACCCAGCCCTGCTTGAGCGTCACCTGGTTGGCGACGCCGGTCGGGCCGTGCCGACGGATGACGAAGTGCCAGACCAGGTAGAACACCGAGCCGATCGGGCCGCCGTAGAACACCAGGCCGCCCTCCCAGATCGCGATGATCTTGCCCGGGTTGGCGGTGAAGCTGGGCAGGTCGGTGAGCACATAGAAGAGCCGCGAGACGATCAGGCCCCACAGCACCGTCCACAGCGCGACCTTCTCGAACAGCTCCGCGGTCATCAGCCTGATGCGCTGGTTCTCGCGCCCACCGAGCACGATCGCCGCCAACAAGCCGAGGGCGACCATGATGCCGTAGGGAGCGATGCGCAGCGGTCCGAGGTGGAAAGGCTCTGGAAACATCGATTCGCTCGCAGTCCGGATCGGGTTGAGTCACCGGGCCGGGCTTGCGTAGCGAAAACCGCTCGCCACGTCCAGTCGCGGCGGCGAGGCGCGCGGAGGCTCGTTTGCAGGAGAGGTCAGCCCTGCCGAGCCCGAGCGGGCGCGGGCGGCTCGTGAGCGGCGGCCGCCCTTTGGGCTACTCGCGGCCTTCCTCGGCCCAGCGCTGGATGTTGGCGAACACCTCGTCGGTGATCCGCGTGGCCGAATTGCCCTGTGCCTTGCCGTTCGTGTGAATACCTACGACCAGCCGTCGACCCTGCGCGTCGAGCCGCCAGACCGGCGCACCGCTCTGGCCAGCCTCGGTGTCGAGGTCGTAGACGATCGCGCCCCGACGCACCGCCTTGCTGGCCCGCGCGGCCCACCACAGGGTGCCTTCGGGCTTGTCGATCGGATAGCCAGCGACGTTCAGATAGGCGCCGAGCAGGCTGGCCTCGTCGTAGACGGCGTAGCCGAGGTGGCCGAGCTCGGGCAGGCCCTGGCCCGGCGGCAGCAAGATCGCGGCGTAGTCGAACTCGCGCGAGAGCTCCTCGGTCCAGCCTCGCACGCTGCGAAACTCGGTCGTGGTCACGGTGCTGTAGGGGCGATCTCGGCCGTTATGACCGGGCACCACGTCCACGCGCGCAACCCATCCGCCGAACGAAGGCAGGAACACGCAGTGCCCCGCCGTGATCACGGTGCGCGGGCTGACCATGAAGCCGGTCCCGCTGAGCTGCTCGCCCGTGGTCGTCGTGATGGTCAGCGAGCAGATCGTCCGCCAGGGGAACCCGGTGGTCTCGTGGATGCGGACCCGATCGTCCGTGCCGATCAACACCTCGGGGGTCGTGTCCGGCTCGTCCAGTGCGAGCGCGCTCGATGCATCGAGGCGTCGGCCGGTCTTCGAGCCTGCCTCGGGTCGCGTTGGGCTCGGCGGGCTCCAGCCGGCGATCGGCTCGAGGCCGAGGGCGGAGGTCGCGTTCAGCTCGGCGCTCGGCGGCCCGGACGGGTCGACGCCCGCGTCCGGGGCGAAGCGCAGGACCTCGCGTCGATTCGAGGTCTCGTCGTGGGAAGTGGGCGTCCGCATTGACACGTGCTGCGACGGGAGATCGTCGCATCGCGGGTGGGGTCGGGCAAAAATCCCGCGATTGGACTCCGGGGCCTCAACCCCAAGGATCGACGAGATCGTCGTGACCGATCTTGTCCTTGGCCTTGCTCTCGGGCTCGCTCGTCGGCTTGGGCTCGGGCGCAGGGGCTGGCTCGACGTCGGTGGGCGGAGGTTGCTCGTCGTGCTTGGCGGGCTCGACGGGCGCGGGCTTGATCTTGTTGGCGGTGGTGCTGCCCTTGCTCGACGCACCGCTCGGACCAGTCGCGTCGCCGCTCGCGGGCGCTGTCGCGTCGCTCGTGGTGCCCGCGGCCGGCTTGCTCTCGGCGAGCGTGGCCGCGGGAGCCTGGGTCGGTGTCGTGGGAGCCGGTGCGGGCGCGACCGAAGGCTCGGGGGCCGAGGGCGCTGGGCGAGCGTCCACCTCGGTCGCCTCGACTGCCTCATCGGCGGCTGGCACCCGATCGATCAGGCTCCGCACGCCCATGTACGCGCCGAAGCCGACGCCGCTGACCAGCAGCGCCACACCGACGACGACCACAACCATCTTGACCGGCGATGACTTGCTCGGCGGCAGCGCGGGGACGCTCGCGGTGATCGGCTTGATCCGCTGCTCGAGCTCCTGCGCGTCACGGGGCGCGGGCTGACCCGCGAAGCCCATCACCTGCGAGCGCGAGGCCGCCGAGGTCGACTCGTGCGGCAGGATCCTGGCGTTGCCCTGGCTCTTGGCCGCGGCGAATCGAGCGAGCGCGGCCAGCTCGATGCCGAGCTCGCGCATGTCCGCGTAGCGGGCCTCCGGCTGCTTGGCGATGCAGCGCGCGACGATCCGCTCGAGCTCCTCGGGGATGAATTGCCGGGGCGCTCGCTCGCGCAGGGATCGCGGTTGTTGATGGATCTGCTGCCAGAGCACCTGCTCGACCGGACCGATGAAGGGCGGCTCGCCGGTGATCAGCGCGAAGAGCAGGCAGCCGAGCCCGTACACGTCGCTGCGGGGATCGAGCGGCGCGCCGCTGGCCTGCTCGGGGCTCACGAACCCGACCGCTGCGGGGTTGATCTGGGTTGGCTCGACCGAGCAGCCGAGCCCGAAGTCGATCAGCTTGACGAAGTCGCCCGGCTGGCCGCTCCAGCCGGGCCGCGCTTGGTTGTCGAGCAAGAACACGTTGGCTGGACGTAGATCGCGATGCACGACCCCCTGCGTGTGCCCGGCCGCGAGCGCCTCGGCGACCTGCTGCACGATCGTCACCGCCCGCGCCCACGCGATCGGGCCGTGCTGCTCGAGCAGCTGCAGCAGCGAGGTGCCCGTGATCAGCTCGGTCACGAAGTACGCCTGCCCGTCGGCGCGGCCGAAGTCGCTGGGCTCGGCGAGGTGCGGGTGGTGAATGCGAGCGATCGTGCGGGCCTCGTGCAGCATGCGATCGACGAGGCCCGCGTCGTTGGTCAGCACGAACTTGATTGCGACTGGTCGGCCGAGCTCGACGTGCTCGCCTGCCCACGCCTCCGTGTGCGTGCCTCGTCCGAGCCGGCGATCCAGCCGATAGCGACCACCGATGATCTGACCGGGTACGCGCGGACCGATCGTCTCGGGGCTCGCAGGCGCCGCGGCGGGGATCGTTGGATACGAGGGCAGCGCGCTGGGGTTGGGCACCCAGCGAGCCGCCTTGGGTGGTGGGGTCGGCTGTGCGGGCACGGCCGCTCCACCCGGCTCGTTCGCTGGGACCCCCGAGCCCATCCACGCCTGCGTTCGGCGGCGCCCGCCGTCCCCGACGCTCATGCAGCACAGCCTATCATGGCCAGTCCGCGTGTCGCGGTATCGCGATGATTGCGGACTGAGCGATTTGGATTGCCAGCGGTGCAGATGTGGGTCTGAAGATCACTTCGCGAGGCGGCATGTATACAGAGCGCTTTGCTACGAGGGCATGGCTTTGGGCAGACTCGCGGTGTGGCCAAGCTCCCCATCCTGCTTCAGTGGGCGGTTCGCTCTCTCCCCACGCTACCCGACGCGGTGTTGCGCTCGCTGCTCGGTCCGATGCCCGAGAACGATCGTGGTATCGAGCTGGACCTGCAGACCGCGGCGCTGCTGCGAGGCATGACGCTCGCGGGCTTCGACCGGATCGAGCAGGGCTCGATCGAGAAGGCGCGCAAGCTGATGGACCGGTCGACGCCGCTGGTCGATGTGCCGCGCTTGCAGCAGGTCGAGCTTCGGGTCGAGCAGATTCCCGGCCCCGACGGCCCGATGCGCGCCCACGTGTACCGGAGCACGCGCCAGACAGGCGAGCGCGAGCTCCCGATCCTCGTGTACCTGCACGGCGGCGGGTTCGTGATGGGGAGCGCCACCTCGCACGACGCCGTCACTCGGTTGCTCGCCGACCGAGCCCGCTGCGTGGTCGTGTCGCTCGACTATCGGCTCGCGCCGGAGCATCGCTTCCCAGCCGCGCTCGACGACGCGGTCGCGGGCTATCGCTACGTCCGCGAGCACACGGCTCGCTTCGGTGGCCGCAGCGACCGTGTGGGGATCGGCGGTGACTCGGCGGGCGGCAACCTGGCCGCCGCGGTCTGCCACGTGCTGCGCGACGCCGGCGAGGCGCCGCCCTACCTGCAGGCGCTGATCTACCCCGCCACCGATCTGCGCCGGAGCTTCCCCTCGCACGAGCACTTCGCCGCGGGCTACTTCCTAACCCGCGAGAAGATGGACTGGTTCACCGGCTGCTACGTGTCCGATCCGAGCGAGCTCGAGCACCCGCGCGCTTCGCCGCTGCTCGCCGATCGCTTCGACGAGCTCCCGCGCGCGCTGGTGCTCACGGCCGGCTTCGATCCGCTGCGCGACGAGGGCGAGGCCTACGTCGAGCGGCTGCGCGAGGCCAAGGTCCCGGTCGAGCACCGCTGCGCCGGGCGGCTGATCCACGGCTTCTTCAACATGGGCGGGGCGGTCCCGGCTGCCCGCGAGACCGTGCGCGACTACGCCGACAGCTTGCGCGTGCACCTGCACGCGTGAGCGGACCACCGGCGAGATCGCATCGAACCAGCGCGGACGGGTGCTATGCCTCGCGCGTGCAGGCGAGCCATGGCGCGAGCGAGACGCGGCGCGGGCTCGCGTATGGGATCGCGGTCTACGGCCTGTGGGGCGTCATCCCGCTGTTCTGGAAGCTGCTCGCCCACGTCGATCCGATCGAGGTGCTCGCGCATCGGCTGATCTGGGGCGTGCTGACCTTCGCGGTGATCGTGCACCTCTCCGGCGCCGCGCCGACGCTGCGTGCAGCGCTTCGCGAGCGCCGCACGCTGACCATCATGGCCCTGTCCGGGGCCTTGCTCGCGCTCAACATGGGCGCGTTCATCTTCGCGGTCGCAAGCGATCGTCTGCTCGACGCAAGCCTCGGCTACTTCATCAATCCGCTCGTCTCGGTCGCGCTCGGTACGATCGTGCTGGGCGAGCGGCTTCGGCCCTTGCAGTGGCTGGCGATTGTTTGTGCGATCTCGGGCGTCGCGTTGCTGACTTGGCAGTTGGGGCGAGTCCCGTGGATCTCGTTAATCTTGGCCGCGTCGTTCGGCACCTACGGGCTCGTGCGCAAGACCGCCGCCGTCGACTCGCTGGTCGGCTCGACGATCGAGAGCGCGCTGCTTGCCCCGGTCGCGCTCGCCTATCTCGCGCTCGTGGCCCGCGAGGGTGGCGGTCAGCTCGGGCACACGGACCTCGTCGGCCACGGCTTGCTCGTGGCGACCGGGGTCGTGACCGCCGGTCCGCTCTTGCTCTTCACCAGCGCGGCCCGCCGGCTCCCGCTCTCGACGATCGGCTTCCTGCAGTACATCACGCCGACCGGGCAGTTCTTGCTCGCGGTGCTGGTGTTCCACGAGCCCTTCTCCAGCGACGAGCTGGTGGCGTTCAGTGTGATCTGGATCGGGCTCGGGGCCTTCTCGGTCGATCTCTGGCGCGCGTCGAAGCGCTCGATTTGAACGCTAGTCGAGCACCCCGTCGACTGGTCGAAGCGGCTCGGGCAGCTCGGTCTCGCCGAGCCGCTGGCGCAGGTTGATCTCGATCATCCGCGACAGCGCCGAGAGCGGCAGGTCGTTGGGATCGCGCTCGAAGGGGTTCTCGATCTCGCTGCCGACCGCGTCGAGGCCATAGAAGGCGTACGCGACGATCAGCACGACCAGCGGGGTCAGCCCGCCGACCGTCGAGACGATGCCGAAGGGGAGGCCCAGGCAGTAGAGCGCGACGATCCGGTGGATCAACACCGTGTAGCTGGACGGGATCGGCGTCGACTTGATCCGCTCGCACGCGCCTTGGATGTTGGTCAGCTCGGTCATGCTGGCCTCGAGCACCGGCAGGTGGAGCGGCTCGATCAGCCCCTCGTCATAGAGCTCGCGCAAGCGCTCGCCCATCGCCTGCAGGATCGCGTTCGGCCGGTTGACGTCGCGGCGCAGGGCCTCGAGCTGGGACGGCGAGAGGAGCTCCGACAGCTCGGCGAGCGTGTCCTCGTCGCGCAAGTGGTGGCGAAACGCGTGGACGAAGCCGATCAGCATGTAGACGAGCTCGCGGCGCAGCGCCGCCCGACGCTCGTTGGTCAGCTCTATCC
Organism: uncultured Myxococcales bacterium; assembly: GCA_965649595.1. Classification (GTDB taxonomy): domain Bacteria; phylum Myxococcota_A; class Polyangia; order Nannocystales; family Nannocystaceae; genus Plesiocystis. Next base: position 7,384 of record CBFGLP010000904.1, read on the forward strand.
CTTGGCGGGGCCGCGCGCCGATCAGCGTGAAGATCTGCCGGGTCATGCTCCGCGCGGTGTTGACCAGCGAGCCCCACTGCTTGCGCCCCTCCCAGAACCGGTCGTAGCCGGTGTTGTTGCGAAAGCCGAGGAAGATCGACAGCGCGAGCCCGACCAGCGTGAAGGGCAGGGGCGTGAGGTCGGACGTGAACACGTGCCAGTAGACCTGCAGCGCGGTGACCAAGCTCGCGACCACGGCGGCGACCGTGACCCGCGTCCAGATCTGCGGAGTCGCGCGGACCAGCAGCACCTGCTTCAACCAGTGGCGATTCTCGTCCACGAGCACGGCGCTGGACGATACGGGCGAGGCCCGAGCCGCACAACGGCGAGACCACCCCGCGGCCTTGCCTCGCCTCGCGCTGCTCGGCACCCTCGCGGCATGCCCGAGATCCGCGCCGGTGACTTCAGTGCCCAAGCCGAGGTCTACGCCCGCGCGCGACCGGGCTACCCCGACGCGATCGTCGAGCGCCTGCTCGCGCGCGCGGGCGTGCAGGCGGGCGAGCGCGTGGCCGAGCTCGGAGCTGGCACCGGCCTGTTCACCGAGAAGCTGGTCGCGCGGGGCCTCAGGGTGATCGCGATCGAGCCGAGCGAGCAGATGCAGGCCCAGGCGCCCGCGCTGCCCAGCGTCGAGTGGCGCCGCGGCAGCTTCGAGCAGAACGACCTCGGTCCGGGCGAGGTCCGCTGGATCGTCGCCGCGCAGGCGTTTCACTGGGCCGATCCTGCGATCGCGCTACCTGGTCTGCGACGCGTGCTCGAGCCCGCGGGCAAGCTCTCGGTGCTGTGGAACGATCGCGACGTGCCCGCTTCGCCGCTCCTGCAGTTCACGTTCGCGGCGATCGATCGCCGCGTGCCCGGCTTCGACGAGGGCTACCGCAAGCGCGACTGGGCGAGCGTGCTGACCAGCACCGGCGACTTCGAGGCGGTCGAGGCCGACGAGGTCACCCACGCGGTCCCGATGAGCCACGCTCGCTTCCTCGATCTCTGGCGCAGCCACAACAAGCTCAACGTCGCGGCCGGACCGGCGGGCATCGACGATCTGCTCGCCGAGATCGCTGCGTGGATGCAGGCGCACGCGCCTGATCCGGTGCCCGTGCCCTATCGCTGTCGTGCATGGACGGTGCAGGTGCGTCGCCGCTCGGGCGCCGGCGCCTGACTCGGTGGCTGACCTTGTCAGTCGCGGAAGCGGCGAGGCACTCGCAGCCCGAGCAGCCCGACCAGCACGAACGCCGAGCCGACGAACATGAACATCCAGCGCTGATCGTGGCTCGGCGCCGACAGAGCCAGCAGGCCGAGCGGGATCACCATCAGCAGGTTGGCGATGCCGACCACTTGCGCCCAGCTCGCGCTCCCGCGCTGGCCCTCGGTTGCCAGCACGTGGATCACGAGCCCGAGCCCGAGCAACAGCAGGACCAGCGCGACCGGCAGACCGAGCAGCAGGAAGTCGACGAAGCTCGTCACCGCGGGCGAACCTAGCAGGTCGGCCATCCGGACGCCCTCGACCGCCGCGATCGGCCAGGTCCGACCCATCGCGGAGAGCCTCGCTCGGGCGCCGGGCTGGTCTCGCTTCGCGCCCATTGCACCATCGGCTCTTCGCACCGTAGCGTGCCCGCGTGAGCGAGTTCGACTTCGACCTCTTCACCCTCGGTGCCGGCTCGGGCGGCGTGGCGGCGAGCCGGCGGGCGGGCGAGCACGGGGCCCGCGTCGCGATCTGCGAGGCCGCGCGGGTCGGGGGCACCTGCGTGCTGCGGGGCTGCGTGCCGAAGAAGCTGCTGGTCTACGGCGCGTCCTACTCCGAGCACTTCGCCGACGCGGCCGGGTACGGCTGGGATGTCGGCGAG
>CBFGLP010000905.1:0-7313 GCA_965649595.1 uncultured Myxococcales bacterium
ACGGTGGTGATCGAGCGGCGCTGATGCATGACGTGCTCGCCGTCGATCGGCCGCCGCTGATCGACGCCGCCGCGAGCCTGCCCGACCTTCAACGCTCGATCGCGACCAGCTGCCCGCTGATCCGCGAGCAACTGCCCGACGCCGAGGTCCACCGTGTGCTCGTCCGCCACCCTGGCCACGCGAGCGGCACTGTGCGCGTCGATCTCGAGCGCGGCGGCATCTTGGAGCGGGCCTCGTTCACGCTCGCTGCCGATCGATCGCTACGCGACTGCCGAGCGCTGCCGAGCGCTGGCGTCGGCATGAAGTCGTTCATGGGCTCGATCGTGCTGCACTACGGTGAGTGGGGCACGGGCCTCGTCGACCTCGCCTACCTGCTGCTGGGATCGCTGCTGGTCGCGCTCGCGTGGCTCGGCGGCGGCGTGCTCGCGCGTCGACGCGAGCGCGAGGGAGATCTACGTGGAGCCGAGCGGCTGCGTCGCTCTCTGCTCGGCGTCGGCCTCGGCCTGCCACTCGCGAGCGCATCACTGGCCCTGCTCTCGCGCTTCGGCGACGCGTGGGCCCGCGACCAACAAATCGCGCTGATCGTGTTCGCGCTGAGCTGGGCCCTCGCCCTCGCCGCCACCCACACGGGCGCGCTCGCCCAGCGCCGACGCTGGCTCGTCGGCGCGCTCGCATGCCTGCTGCTGCTCGTGCCGATCGTCGGATGGATCCACGCCGGCGCACACCCGGGCCCGGTCGAAGCATGCCTCGCCGTGCTGGGCCTCGCGCTCGCCGGCCAGCAATGGTGGACCGCCCGTGGCCCACGCCACGCTTCGCCACGCTCGCCCGAGCCGAAGCCCTCCGGGCAAAGGGCCATCCATGTCAGCCCTCCGGGCTGAGCCCTGCTAGCTTCGGCCTGATGTCCGAGACGAGCACGCACCAGACCTTCTGCCGCATCTGCGAGGCCCTGTGCGGGCTCGAGGTCACGACCGAAGGTGGTCGCATCGTCGCGATCCGCCCCGACGCCGACCACGTCACGACCGGCGGCTTCTCATGCGTCAAGGGCCTCAAGCAGTACCGCCTATACGACTCGCCCGATCGGCTGATGCACCCGCTTCGACGCACACCGACCGGCGACTACGAGCGAGCCAGCTGGGCCGACGCGCTCGCCGGGATCGGCAGCAAGGTCGCCCAGCTGCGCCGCGATCACGGCCCCGACTCGATCGCCATGTACGTCGGCACCGCGGCGGGGTTCGGCGTCCTGCACCCGGTGTTCGCCCAGGGCTTCATGACCGCGGTCGGCAGCCGGATGATGTTCGCCTCGGCCACGCAGGACTGCGCCAACAAGTTCGCCGTCGCCCGACACGTGTACGGGTTCCCGTTCACGCAGCCCTTCCCGGACCTCGAGCACACAAAGTGCCTGATCGTCGTCGGGGCCAACCCTGCCGTGTCCAAGTGGAGCTTCCTGCAGGTCTCGAATCCAGTGCAGCGGCTCAAGGAGCTCGAAAAGCGCGGCACCAAGCTCGTGTTCGTCGACCCACGAAAGACCGAGTCGGCCAAGGCCGCGGGCGAGCACGTGTTCATTCGGCCGAACACCGACGTGTTCTTTTATTTGTCGTTCCTGCACGAAGTATTGCGCCGCGACGCCGTCGCCCACGCGCGGGTGGCCGCGCACATGCGGGGCTTCGAGCAGCTGCGGGCGATCGCCGAGCCCTGGCCAGCAGAGCGCACCGCCGAGGTCACCAAGATTCCGGCCGAGAAGCTGCGCGAGCTGGTCGACGCGTACCTGAGCGCCGACGGGGCCGCGCTCTACAGCTCGACCGGCGTCAACATGGGCAGCAACGGCTCGCTGGCGTTCTGGCTGCAAGAGGTGATCAACGCGATCACCGGAAACCTCGACAAGCAAGGCGGCACGCTGGTCGGCCGCGGGGTGTTCGACTTTCCCCGCTTTGGCGTGAAGAACGGCGTACTGATGCGCAGCGACCAATCTCGGATTGGTGGCTTCGGAGCCGTCAATGACGCGTTCCCGGGCGGGATCCTGGCCGACGAGATCCTCACGCCCGGCAAGGGCCAGATTCGAGCGCTGTTCGTGACCGGAGGCAATCCGCTGATCACGATGGCCAACGCAGCCCGGCTGCGCGAGGCGTTCTCCAAGCTCGAGCTGCTGGTCTGCCTCGACATCTTTCAGGGCGAGACCGCCTCGCTGGCGCACTATGTGCTGCCCTGCACCTCGCCGATGCAGCGGCCGGATCTGCCCTTCATCTTCCCGCTGATGTTGGGCTTGCAATCGCGCCCTTACCTGCAGGCGACCCGCGAGGTGATCCCGCCGCAGGGCGAGCAGCGGGACGAGGCGACGATTTATCTCGATCTCTGCAGGGCCTCCGGAGTAAATCTGTTCGGCTCGCGGATCGCCCAAAAGCTGCTCGAGCTCGGCAGGCGGCGATGGTCGAAGAAGCACCCGGGCCGCCAGCCGGCGATTCCGCAGGAGCGGATGCTCGATATGCTGCTGCGCCTGACCGGCCAGGGGCGGTTCGAGAAGCTGCTGTCCGAGCACCCGCACGGCCGCGCCCGCGATCCGCACCGCGCCGACGATTTCTTGGGCCAGCGGGTGGTCACGCCCGACGGAAAGGTCGATCTGGCTCCCGCGCCGCTGATCGCCCAGACCGCCAAGCTCGAGGCGGATTTTATGCGCGAACGAGCCGACGCGAACAGGCTGAAGCTGATCACCAAGCGGGCGATCACCACGCACAATTCGTGGACCCACAACCTCGAGGCGTTCGTACCGACACCGAGCAATCACCTATATGTGCACCCCGACGACGCGGCTCGGCTCGGGCTGGTCGAGGACGGCTACGCCGACGTGCGGACCGAGACCGGGCAGGTGCGGGTGCCGGTCAAGCTGCTCGCGGACCTGATGCCCGGAACCGTCGCGCTGCCGCATGGCTGGGGACATCAGCACGCGCGCGGGCTCTCGGTCGCGGGGCAGACCTCCGGGGTCAACGTGAACATTCTGGCGGCGGATGGGCCGGATAGGATCGAGCGGGTGTCGGGGATGGCCCATCTGACGGGGTTCGTGGTCGACGTGACGCCGGCGGCCGGGCCTTTCGAGCCGCGGAGCTGGTCGGGGATGCCGGGCACTAGCTAGACATCGCGCGCAAAGGCATGAGTTTGCGTCAGCGTTTGCTGGAAACGGCAGACGAAAGTCGCGTGGGGCTAATAGCGCCGAAACTATCATATGGTCTACCTGGGCCGCAGATACTCGATATCGACGTCGTGCTGGCTCGCGAGCCTCATGGCCCGAGCCGCATAGCCTTCGTCCGTGCCGTGCAGAACCTCGAGGCCTATGTCCCTCCCCGCGCCGCTCCTCGCCCTCGTGGCCGCTCTAGCGGGAGGCTGCCCGAACGACCCCAACGACTCGGACGACGAGGTCGACGGATCAGGCGATCCCCTGCCCAAAGATCCGCTGGACGGCGTCGGTGAGACGCCCACGGGTGTTCCTGATGCATCCAGCGTTTATCCATCCCCCGCGACGCTCGGAAATGGCCTAGTTCACGACTCACGATTGCTGTTGGATCGTGACGACAACGTGGTGTCGATCGACATTACCACCGCCGGTGACGGGGTCCCCTGGGCCGGCTACGTGGAGGAGCTCGACATCATGTCGAAGAAGGGATTCCGACCGAGCCAAATCGGCGCAAGAGTCCGCGTCGAGCCTGCGGGCGCCGACGCCTACCGGCTGATCGTCGACGACGACTCGGTCTATGTCTCGGACGATGACGCAAACTACCTTCACCAGGTCGAGACCTTCCTGTTCGCCAACACCACCGCCGAGTCGAACAAGACCGAGTTCGAGCCCGCGCTGGCGGGCTCGCGGCCGGTCTCGATCGACAGCTTCTCTGTCGCTAACGGGTCGCTCACCGGCTTCACCGTCGCGTGGGTGCGAGACGAGAAGCCAGTCCCATGGAAGATCGTGGCCGGGCTCGAGCGTGACGTGTTCGACGGCCGCAGCGCGCACCTGATCTCCCAAGGCTACCGCCCGCTCTCGGTTGCGAGCCGCAAGCGCGGCTCGACCGAGGAATACGCCGGAATCTTCGTCGCCGATGGGATCGAGAAGCCTGATTGGGATTGGAGCCTCGGTGTCGACGAGCAAACCTTCGCGAGCGAGGTCGACGAAAGGTGGCACGACGGGTATTGTCCGTTTCGTATCAACACCCAGCATAACAAGACTGGGGAGCTGCGATTCGACGTGCTCTGGATCGCGCGCCCGCCTGAGCTGCGAATAGCCGTCCGCTACAACCTCGACGACGAGCACTTCGAGGACGAGGATCGAGATCTACGCTCGCAGGGGTATCACCTCGAGAGCGCCGACGTCTATTTCGACGAGGGCGAGCGGTGGGTCGCGACGTGGATTCGGTATCAGCCTTACTTGCGGTGGACGGGCACGCAGTTCGCTAACGACGATCAGAACTACGCCATCAAGTACCAGCCCTTTCATGACCAGGTGATCGCCGTGATGCAGCGGAGCCCGCCGCTGGTCGGGGATGGGGCGTTCTTTCGGCCGTCCGCGACGCTGCACATCATGGAAGGGGACGAGGTCGTGCTCAACCGCGCGTACACTTACGCTCCGGCGATCTACCCGGATACGGAGCTGAATGCGCCGATGCGCTACGCGAGCGTGTCGAAGTCGATCACCGCAGCGGTGGTCGTGAAGGAGATGGCGGCGAAGAACATTCCGCTGACGACGCCGCTCGTGTCGGTGCTCGGGCTCTCGCCGGGGGACTATCCGGCGGCGATGGGCGACGTGAGTGTTCTCAGCACACTGCGGATGCTGGGAGGGTTTCGCCAGAACCCTCGTGCGTACTGGGACCACCACCTAATTTTGGCCGAATCGCCCACAGCAACGCTACCGATCGACGGCAGTGAACTGCTAAAACATGTTCTGCTACACGATCTCTTTCATCCGACTGCTCCCAACAAATCTCGCTACTGGGATGCGGCCGACATATCGGATGCAGTTGCCTACTCGAGCCCCGCTTACACCATCGTTGGAGAAATCATCCCCTCGCTCACTGGTTTCTCCTATCGCGGCTACACGCAGTGGTTCGTCGAATCCCAAGGTTCCGACATAATCCCTGATCCTGAACATCGCTATGCGACGCTCGGGCCCATCAACGCTGGCCAAGGGACCTACCTGATCAATGCCAACCATCCTTACCGTTCAGGGGCCCACTCGACTCCGAGTCAGGGCACTAGCGACCTGCCGGTAGAGCGATGGAAAGATAGCGCAATCCCCGATCCCGATACGCCCGCCCGTGTCGCCTGGACACGTTACGGAGGAGGAATCTCGATGTCAGGGGCGCCCCTGGCTGCCGGCGGCTGGAGCGGTGACGGCGAGTCACTCGGGCGACTGGTCCGCGGGATCGTGAATGGATCGGCAATGCCCACGCAGGTTGCGGACCAGTTATGGCACCCGCAGTGGGCGAACATGAAAAAGACTCCGGGACCCGGCTGGGCCTATGGGCTCGGCTGGTACATGCGGGGGAACTGGGTTGCCGCAGCCGGAGGAACAACCGGCAGCATGGCAATTGTCCTTCACAATCGCGCATACGACATCACTGTGGTGATGCTCACCAACAGCACGGGAAACCCGTTCCTACAGTTTGCTAATCCTCTATTTGCCATCAACACGCCTTTTCCTAGCCCCGTCGGCAAACCCGCTCCCTGCGTCAACGAACCGCGATTCGCTCAAAATGAATGCCTGATCGGCATCCCCTACTGAAGCGAGCCCACCATGTCCAGTCAAGTTAAACCTCTGGGTCTGTCCCTACTCATCGCTGTCATCGGCTGCCATCGTTCCGAGCCCTGCTCTGACAACGAGTGCAGCGACGCTGACGACAATGCTGCTCACGAAGACGAGGGGAATTCATCCTCCGACCTCCCCTGCGGCGGAGCCGACCTCCAGTCCGATGACCTAAACTGCGGAGCTTGCGGCAACGCCTGCGAGATCAGCTACGCCGACACCCCCTACAGTTCGGGCCACTGCACAAATGGCAAATGCCGCGCGCAGTGGGATCAGTGCTCGCTGCTCAGCGACCAAGGTGATACCTGCGAGGAGCTGTGTGCGCTCTCAAACACGAAATGTGTCGCGCGAGGCTGCCCGGGCGAGCACAACGACAACGTCACCGCCCTGCTCTTCGAATCGCCGGGCCCATGCCTGACCTACTATCCAGTCAAAGAAGAGCTCGTGCAGGATTGCGATGACATAATCGAGTACGAGCACAACGGAAACTACTGGTCCGCCCACTGCTGTTGCATTTGAATCATCATGTCTGTCGACATCAAGCTCCTCGCGCTCCCCCTTTCCGTAACCATCATCGCCTGCAACCGTCCCCTGCCTTGTCCAGATGATGAGTGCGAGGACGCAGACGATGAGCCATCCGCGGAGGACGCCGGCACCAAGCCCTTTGACCTCCCCTGTGGTGGAGCTGACCTCGAGACCGATGACCTAAACTGCGGTGCCTGCGGGAATGCCTGTGAGACAAGCTACGTCGATACACCTTATGGTGCAGGGTACTGTGAGAATAGCAAATGCAATCCGATGCTGCATCAATGCTACCTGCTCGGAGAGCAAGTGAACACCTGCGATCAGCTATGCGCCATCACGGGTGGTACTTGTGTCGCACGCGGCTGCCCGGGAGTGCAGAACGAGAGGATCACGGCGCTGCTCTTCATGTCGATGGCGGGCCCCTGCCTGCCGGGGGCTCCGGCGGAGGAGCGAATACAAGACTGTGACGAACCCATCGAGTACGACCCTCTCAACTACTGGTCCGCCCACTGCTGCTGCATCTAATAACCATCACCCCGGCACGACCACCAGTTGCTCATCAATCGCATCCCAAGCAGAAAATGATCCTCGACGAGAAGACCGGCACGGCTGGTTCTGCCTGCCTGTGCCTGACCCAAGAGGAGTTCTTCTCGGACCGCTCGCGCTCTTGGCATTGTTCGGCCCCATGGGCCTACGTCGTCGTCAGGCTAATTTCTCAGCGCACTGACCCGACGAACACGTCATCGAGCGTGGTAACATCGAACACTCGTCCGGCCCAGGCGTCGAGCTCGGTGATGCTCGCGTTGGTGAGACGCGCTTGGTAAGCAGCCGGGACTTCGCCGAACTTGAGCGTGAGCAGCTTGCTCAGCAGGTCGACTCGGCCCTCGGCGAAGCCCTCGCTGCAACCCTCCGCGAGGCCCTTGGCGAGGCCCTCGGCTCGTCCTTTGGCGATCAGCTCTTCGGCGATGGTCATGGTGACCTCCTTGGCTTCTGGCGCCGCTTCGTGGAT
>CBFGLP010000906.1:0-2910 GCA_965649595.1 uncultured Myxococcales bacterium
TCACCGTCGCCGTCGCCGTCGCCGGTCTCTCCCGTCTCGGTACCAGTGTCCCCGACCTCGTCGTTCGAGGTCGTGTCGTCCTGACAGGCAACGACCAACGCGAGCGTCAGCGCGATCGAGATGGGTGTAGTCAGTCCCCGGGGGGCTGAAGATGCGTAGGGGTACTTCATGGCGTCGGGACCCTACCAGCTTGCTCGCGCCCGGAAGCTGCCCTCGTGTTACGGCAGGCGAGCGGACAAGCAACGCTTCTCACATTCACGGGGGCATGTTTGCGGCGCCCGACGATGGAATTGGCTTCGTCAGCCCGCTCGGATCCGAAATTGCTCGAAGGGTGCCCGCTCGCGCGCGAGAGCTCGGTATCCTCGGTTCGCCAGCCCACCAATGCGCGCAGAACAAAACCGAGACAGCTCCGCTCGCTCAGTCAAATCAGCGTCTTCATGAGCAGGGATCGCAGCTCGTTCGACACGGCCGCTCGATCGCTCGCCGCCCTGCTCGCGCTGCTCTCGTCCGGCTGCCCGACGAGCCCCGCGACGACCGTCGCTAGCCCCGAGCCTGTCGCCGCGCGCTCGGATCCCCTCGCCAACGCGCACGAGCCAGAGCGATGTCGCCCGCTCCTCGGCGCGCGCTGCTGTCCGAGCAACTACGGCTTCGATCCCCAGCTGGCGCTCGAGCAGTGCGGCTGGTCCGAGTACCTCGGCCAGCGACTAGAGCTCGGCTGTGACCACGTGTTTATCGATCCGAGCGGCGAGCAGGTCGAGCTGACGATCGTCCCGGTGATCGGCCTCGAGCTCGCCGATGCGATCGCGCTGCACCTGCACAATTTCGAGGGCGTCGAGGTCGAGGCCGGCGCGTGGCCGCTGGGCCAAGACAGCGCGATCGCATGGACCCGCCACGACGATCGCACCTGGGCGTTCGTGCCGGGCTGGCCGCAAGCACGGCGGGTCAGCTGGCGCTCGAGCGTCTGCGATCCCGAGCGGCTGCAGGTCGTGCTCGCAGCCATGAGCGAGGCTCCAGCCGATCCCGACGCCGCCATCCCGCTCCCACTGCTCGCCTACCCCGAGCAGGATCTCGATGCGCCCGCGGGCCTGCTCGCGCGCGACGACTTGCAGCAGGGCGAGGGCAGCCTCCCGCTCCCCAGCCATGCGCCGGTCTTGATCGACGGCTTGCTCGCCCGCGCGGCCGCGGGGGATCGAGCAGGCTTCCTCGCGCTGCTGAGCCCCGATGCCCGCTGGGGTCTCCCCGATCGCCGGATGCTCTCCGCTCGACCGGTGCTCGATGATTCCCCCGAGCCCGGCCGCGCCGCCATGATCGCGTTCCGCCACGCGGCCGCCCGGCTGCCCGTCGACACACCCTTGCAGTGCCCGACCCCCGACCGCCGCTCGTGGCCCGCGATCGCTCGCGGCGACCGCTCGTTGTGGTGTTGGTGGGCGAGCGCCGATGGCCTCGACGTGCTCGCGCTGCGGCTGCGCGCCGTCGCGGGCGAGGGTCGGATCGACTACCTCGGGCTGTTCCCCGCTCGACCGAGCGAGCCGATGAAGATCGAGGGCGAGCCACCACCGCCCCCGCTGCTGCCCGCGCCGCCGCTCGTCTGCGGCGACCCGCACACGATCCACTATCCGGAGCTGTGCCCGCCCGAGCAGCCGGACGACTCGCTCGAAGCCTCGTCGACCGCCGAGCCGCCCTGATCGGGGCTCACGTGAAATAGCGACCCGCGTCGACCATTCGATAGGTCCCCGCACGGATGAAGCGAGCCAAGAGCGTGGCGAGCCCCGCCGAGCGCGGGTCGAGCTCCACGCTCGCGAACCCGAGCACGATCAAGAACGCGTCTCGACCGATGTACGACGACGCCCCGCCGAACGCCGAGCGGACGCCCTGACCGCTGAGTCCCCGCGCCTCCGTGCGCGCCAGCAGCTTGCGCATGTCCGGCACGAAGAACTGCCCCGCCGCTCGGCTGCCGACCTCGCCGATGGCCCCGCGCTCGGGCTTGTCCAACCAGCTCGTCCCGATCTCGAGCTGCTCGAACAGCGCCCCGACCAGCGGGGTCTTGTGCAGCATCACGCTCGAGAACAGCGGGAGCGCCAAGTGCCCGGCCGATCGCCTGCGATCGTTCCAGTCCCGGTCGCGCCCGGCCGAGCCCATCAACGCCAGCACGGGCGTGTCCGGCTGCAAGCGATCGCTCAGCTGCCGGCGACGCAGCCACTCGCGCGCGAACGCCTGATTGCCAGCCGGCTGATCGGCGAAGCGCATCACCGCCCAGCAGCGAAGCAGCGCCAGCGTCGAGCTCGAGCGCTCGTACACGAGCGAGCACGCGGCTTGAGCATGATCGGCCAAGCAGCGCGCCCCGGCACAGGCGACGTCGAGATCGCGGCGGAGCTGAACGTGGCGTGCACCTTCGAAGCAGTCGATCGTGGCTCGGCTGTCCATGCCGACCTCCCAGACGAGCGCCAGTCCGAGGCGCCGCCGATCGACTATATCAGCGACGACCTCGCGCGAGCGCGCGAGCAGGGGCGCGCTCGCGCCGAGACGCCGATAATCGAGCGGAGCCGAGGTCCACGCGACGAGATCGACCGACGCTGGTATCGGGGCGCGGCCCAACCCCAGCAGCGCCAGGTCAAAGTCCGCTCAGCAGGTTCCGACCGAGCTCCCCGCGTGCCGCTCGAGCGTCCTCTCGACCAGCTCGACGTGGCCTGGATCATCGACCTCGACGGTCAGCAGCACCCGTCCCTCGCCCAGCCGCTCCGCCAGCTCCCGCAACGCGGCCTTGGGCTGCCGCGTGCCCGCCATCATCCCGCCGAGCAGCCCCGACAGGACGCCCGTCAGCAGGCCGAACATCGCCCCGAGCCCGACGCTCAGGCCCATGATGTCGAGCGTCGCCCCGGCGAGGCTGCCGAGGATCAACCCGACCACGCC
>CBFGLP010000907.1:0-3226 GCA_965649595.1 uncultured Myxococcales bacterium
GGGCGAGCACGTGTTCCTCGAGCTCAACGAGATGGGCCAATTCCTGTGGCTCGAGCAGCTCGAGCCCTCGCTGACCATGCTCGATGCGTTCTGCGAGCTGCTGATTCAGGGTCGGCCCGACTTCGCCTGGGATCCTGCGGCCGTGAGCCTGCGACTCGCGGACTTCTACGATGAGGCCCAGGACGCCGCCGCCGACGCCCTGCACGTGGCCAACGAGCTCTCGTACATGCTGAGCGACGCCTGGGAGCAGCCCGCAGTGGCGCGCGCGTCGTGAGGACAAACCAATGAGCTTGCCGGGGATCGGCCCCGGTAATGGAGATAGGAGAGGGAAGGACCATGAAGAAGAACAACAAGAACCAGAACAGCAAGCGGATCCTCGGTCGTCAGGTGGCGAAGGAGCTCTCGAAGCGAGAGCTCCAGGCCATCACCGGCGGGATCACGAGCTGCACCGCCGGCAATGCTGACGACTGCGCCGGCCACTGAGCGCAGGTCGGGGACGAGGGCGAGCAGGTCGTCCGGCCTCGCTCGTCCACCGCCTGCAATACCGGCGTCGACGTCAGCGATGAGTGAGCGTCGGTGAGACGATCGAGCCTTTGGGGCTGCTGAGGCCCCAGGGGCTCGCTCGGACCTTTTTCGAGTGAGGCGTATCGAGCGATGAAGGCGAGGGCGAGCGAGGGTGATGTGGCGTGGCAGCGAGCGATGCTGACCACGCTCCGCCGCGTCGCCGCCGAGCAGGACGTCGCCGCGCTCGCCCGCATCGTCGAGGAATTCCTGCTCGATCATCTAGGCGATCGAGCGAGCTGCCTGATCCACGACGAGGAGGGCGGGGTGCTCTGGTCAGCGACCGACGACGCGCGCGAGGTCGCATGCGGCGAAGGGTTGATCGGCCACGTGCTCGCCTCGGGCGAGGGGCTCTTGGTCCCGCGGCTCGATCGAGATCGACGCTTTCGAGCCGGCAGCGACGATCCCGGCGGCGACGCACGAGGCAGCTTGCTGGTCGAGCCGGTCGTGAGCGGGGACGAGGTCCTGGCGGTCTTGGTGGTCGCGCGAGACCGGACGCGGGCGCCCTTCGGCCCGGACGATCGTGCTCGGCTCGCCACCTTCGCCCGCACCTTCGCGCCGCTGCTCGCCGGCTTGGCCTTGCAGGTCGAGCTCGAGCAGGCGGCCGAGGACGCTCCGAGCGAGGACGCGGCACCCGGGCTCTACCGCAGCGAGGCCCTCGAGGCGTACGAGCGCTGGAAGTCGCACGGCGAGGTCGCGCGCATCAACTCGGCTTGGCTGGCCTGGACCACGCGCGCGCTCGTGGTCTTGGTCGTGCTCGCGCTCGCCTACGTCGCGCTCGTCGACATCGGTCAGTACGCGACCGGGCCCGCGCTCGTCCGCCTGGGCGGGCGCACCGAGGTCACCGCGCGGGTGAGCGGGAGCGTCGTCGAGGTGCTGGTCTCACCCGGTGACGTGGTCGCGGCCGACCAGCCGCTGGTGCGCTTCTACGACGTCGAGGACGCGGCGGAGCTGCGTCGGCTCGAGCAGGAATTCGAGCTGCAACTGCGCAACATGCTGCTCGACCCGAGCGACGAGACAGCCCAGCACGAGGTCGCGAGCTTGCGCGCGCAAAATCAACGCGCGCTCGCGCATCGGCAAGAGCACCTCGTGCGAGCGCCGGTGGCTGGTCGGGTCCGCGACGTCCGAGTGCGGCCCGGTCAGGCGTTGAGCTCCGGCGACGTGCTGGTCTCGCTCGACGGCGCCGAGTCGGAGCCACAGGTGATCGCGCTGCTGCCTGGCGACGAGCGGCCGCGCATCCAGCCGGGCATGACGCTGAGCTTCGAGGTCGAAGGGTACCCGGACGCCGCGACCGGCTTGATCGTCGAGCAGGTGGACGACGACGTGGTCGGACCCGCCGAGGCCCTGCGCCTGCTCGGGCCCGTCGCCGACGGCCTGCAACTCGACGGCTCGGTGATCCTCGTCCACGCGCGGCTGCCGAGCGAGCGCTTCGAGTCCAAGCGCGCGCGCTACCGCTGGCACGACGGCATGCGCGGCGCGGCGGAGGTCCGTGTGCGAATGACGACGATCCTCGAGGCCCTGGTGCCCGCGTTGGAGGAGCTGTGACGGTGGCGAGCTCGGCGAGCTCGATGACTGGCGCAGCGCTGGTCACTGGCCTTGGGCGGACGAGCGCTCGCCCGCGCGGGCGGGTGCCCTTCGTGCAGCAGCTGCAGGAGACCGACTGCTCGGCGGCCTGCTTGGCGATGGTCTTGGGCTGCCTCGGCCGCCCGGTCTCGCTGGGTATCGTCCAGGAGGCGATCGGGGTCGACCGCAACGGCGCGGACGCGGGCGTGATCCTCCGCGCGGCCGAGGCGTTCGGGCTGCGCGGTCGCGGGCTGAGCCTCGACATCGACGAGCTCGACCAGCTGCCTCGCGGAGCGATCCTGCACTGGGGCTTCAACCACTTCGTGGTCTTCGATCGCGTGTCTCGCCGCGGGGTCGAGATCGTCGATCCGGCCGCGGGCCGTCGCTGCGTCTCGATGGCTCGCTTTCGTCGCTCGTTCACTGGCGTCGCCCTGGTGTTCGAGGCGGTCGCCGACTTCACGCCGCCAGCCAAGCCAGCGAGCCGCTACTGGGCGCACCTGCGGCGGCTGGTCGCTCAGCCCGGACCGCTCGCGCGGATCGTCGCGAGCTCGCTGATGTTGCGGCTGTTCGCGCTCGCGCTGCCGATGCTGACCGGTTTCGTGGTCGATCGGGTGGTGCCGCGCAGCGATCGGGATCTGCTGCTGGCCGTCGGCGGCGGGCTGCTGATCATGGTCTTGTTCCAGCTCGTCGCGGCGCTGCTGCGCGGTCACCTGCTCTTGCAGCTGCGCGGCCGCCTCGACCTCGACATGAGCCTGGGCTTCCTCGATCACCTGACCTCGCTGCCCTACACCTTCTTTCAGCGCCGCTCGGCCGGTGACCTGATGATGCGGGTCAACAGCCACGCGACGATCCGCGAGCTCACGACCACGAGCATGCTCGCGGCGCTGCTCGACGGGCCCTTCGTGCTCGTGTACTTGGCGATCATCTCGGCTGCGAGCCCGGCGTTGGGGCTGCTGGTGCTCGGGCTCGGGGTGATCCAGCTCGTGATCTTCTGGCTCAACCGCAGCGCGTATCGCGACCTCGCGGCGCAAGAGCTCGAGACCCGCGCGCGGGCGCAGGGCTACCTGGTCCAGCTGATCAGCGGGATCGAGACGCTCAAGGC
>CBFGLP010000908.1:0-3198 GCA_965649595.1 uncultured Myxococcales bacterium
CGGCGATGGGCGTGAGCGCGGGCGCGATGTTCTCGGCGCAGCTGGCCGGTCGCCACGGTGACCATCTGGCGTCGTTCATCTCGCTCTCGGGCGGAGTCGGTGGCGATCTGATCCAGCCCTGGACGGAGGCCGCCAATCACATGCCCGCGCTGGTGCTGTGGGGCGGGCCCGACGACTTCTGCCTCGGGGTCGACTTCGACACGGGCTCGAACAACCTCGAGGCCGATCTCGAGACCAACGGCCACTTCGTGATGGAGTGCATCCACAACTGCACGCACGCGACCCCGCCCTTCGAGGTGCCGCCGGATCAGCCTGACCTGCCCGTGTTCGCGCCCGCGTGGGAGTTCTTGCTCGCGCACCCCTACTGGCTCGAGGACGGCTACTCGCCCTACCAAGACTTCGACGTGCTCCCGGCACCTTGGCCGGACTGGTGTGCGATGGGGGCTGGCAACGCGGTCGAGCGGGTCGGGGAATGCGGGGGATCCGAGTGCCAGTGAGCCGCTGAGTCAGCCGCCCGCGGCTGAAGGGTGACTGGCTACTCGCGCCGCCGGCAATTCGGCGTATCACTGATGCAGCAAACGGGGGCCCTGCGCAGGGCTGCTAGGGGCTGCAACGGGCCTGCGTCGCTCGGGAGCATGAGCGCTGGAGCTGGCACGATCGTCTGATCGTGCTTTGTTCGTGGCGATGAATCGACTGAGGCTCTCTACTACGCTGCTCCTCGCAGGTGCGCTGCTTCCGGCTTGCAACGACGACACGTCCCCGGGGGACGACGAGGTCGGCACGGAAGACACGACCAGCGAGGACAGCACGGGCGACGGAGACGGGGACGGCGACGGAGACGGAGACGGCGACACGACCGAGACCGACGAGACCGAGACCGATACGACCGAGACCGACACGACCGACGAGACCGAAACGGACACCGGCCTCGAGGAGTGGGAGCTGCCCAACTGCGATGCTCCCGACGCACCGGGCATCGGCTGGACCCCGGACGCGGGCGTCACCGTGGTCCCGACCCCGCACCCGGCGTTCTCTCAGATCAGCTACACCTTCGGGTTGGTCGCGGCCAATCAACCGAACGTGCTCTTCGCCCACTCGGGCCGGCACTTCCTCAAGTCCGAGGACGCGGGCTGCACGTGGACGGACTATGGCGTGATCGACGAGCCGCCGGCCGACGCGTTCCTCGATCTCGTCGTCGGGCCCGACGACACGGTCTATGGCTGGACCGACAACTATCCGGGCCTGATCCGTTGGCAGGGCGAGACGATCGATGTGCTGCCCGGCCCCGGCGGAGATCCGAACATCTACGCGGTCGTCGTCGATCCCGACGATCCCCTGCACGTGCGCGTGGGCGCGGCCGGTGGCGTGCTGTCCGAGTCGTTCAATGGCGGAGGCGAGTTCCAAAAGCTCGGCACTCTGCCGCCGGTCGACGTAGGGCTCGGCTACGAGGTCGCGTTCGATCCGACCGACATCGATCGGGTGGTCGCCGGCTTCGTCAGCGAGGGCTGGTGGGTGAGCGACGACGCGGGCGCGACCTGGGAGAAGGCCCAGGTCCAGACCGACGAGCCCGATCAGCCGATCAACGGCTTCGCGGTCGCGTTCGCACCCGATGGCGTGGTCTGGGCCCAGGGCCTCGAGGCCGAGCTGGGCCAGAGCCCGCGCCGGATCTATCGCAGCGAGGACCACGGGTACACCTTCGTGCCGGTCGTCACCCAGACGCCGGAGATCGTGATGACCAACGGGATCCGGCTGTTCGTCCCGCCGGGCGATTCGGAGCGGGTGTATTGGTCGGTCGGGACCTGCTTGCAGGGCGCGGGGGCACATCTGTATTTGTACGATCACGCCTTGCAGGAGGTCGTGGATCACCACCACGATTACGCGGAGTTCAACGCGGTCGCGTTCTCGCCTGCGGATCCGAGCTTCTTGTACTTGGGGATCGAAGGCTCGGGGAATCCGAACGGTCCACAATGTAGCGGGTGAGCGCGTGCGCCGCGTTCAGAGGGCCGAGGATCGTGGGCGCGATGTCCCACTCCATCGGGACGGCTCTCGCTGCTCGTGAAAGATCGATCCCTCAGCGAGGGCCCGGGATATGCTCAAGCCCTCGCTGAGCATCGCCATGTATTTCACCTTGCGTACCACCCTTCCTCTCGCTGCCCTGACCTACTTCGCTACGACTGGCCTCGCCTGGGCCGGCACGATCACCACGCAGGGCAACGTAACCGCCCTGACCAACGTCAACGAGCTGCAGGGCATCGTCGGCACCGCGACCTACAACGAAGGAGGGGGCAACGTCCCGCTCGGGCAGTACACGCCGATGGGCATGACCTTCCATACCGGGCTGCTCACCCAGATCCTGCCCGGGGTGATGGCGGGCGGCAGCGCCAGCCAGCCGCTTTATCAGGTCGGCAACGACTACTTTCCGGCCCCGATCGCGGGCGGTGGTGTTGCCGAGCAGGCCTACACCTTCTACGGCGGCGCGGTGACCTTCAGTCAGCCGGTCACGCAGTTCGGTCTGACCGCGAGCCGCAACGGCACGCAGTACATCACCGTCTGGGACACCGACGGCACGATGATCGGCCAGGTCACCTGGCAGCCCAGCAACGACGCGGCGTTCGTCGGCATCGACACCAACGGCGTGCCGATCGGGCTGCTGACCTTCGGCAACGACAACCTGTGGTCGGGGCAGCCCTACGACATCGGCGGCTCGACGATCATCTCGGACACGTGGATCTGGGCGCTCGGGATCCCGTGTGAGAGCGACGCCGACTGCATGGACGACAACAACCCGTGCACGCTGACGCAGTGCTCGAACGGGGCGTGCCTCCATCCGCCGGATCCTCAGGGCGTGTGCCCGGACGACGGCAACATGTGCACCGACGACATGTGCCAGAACGGCGCGTGCGTGCACCCGGACAACAACGATCCTTGCGACGACGCCGACGCCTGCACCGAGCTCGACACCTGCTCGAACGGCGAGTGCGAAGGAGCGGAGGTGTCGTGCAGCGACGCGAACATCTGCACGCTCGACTCGTGCGATTCACAGCTTGGCTGCGTGTTCGACGGCGTGCCCGGCTGCTGCCAGTCGGACGAGGACTGCATGGAGGGCGAGATCTGCTTGTTCGGCTCGAACTCCTGTGTGGTTGATCCAGACCCGGACGGTGATACGACGGACGACACCACGACGGACGACACCACGAC
>CBFGLP010000909.1:0-4153 GCA_965649595.1 uncultured Myxococcales bacterium
TTGGCCTCCATGCGCTCGAGCTGCGAGTCGGCGACGAAGCAGACCCCGTCGACACCCTTGAGGATGAGCTTGCGGCTGGCGTCGTAGAACACCTGGCCGGGCACGGTGTAGAGATGGAAGCGAGTCTTGAACCCGCGGATCTCACCGAGGCTGAGCGGCAGGAAGTCGAAGAAGAGGGTCCGCTCGGTCTCTGTCGCGAGCGAGATCATCTTGCCCTTCGATTCGGGCCGGGTCTTGTTGTAGATGAACTGCAGGTTGGTCGTCTTCCCGCACAGGCCGGGACCGTAATAGACCAGCTTGCAGTTGATCTCGCGCGCGCTGTAGTTGATGAACGACATCGTCGGCCGGCGTCAGCTGAACAGGTTGTCGATGTCCTCTTCCGAGATCTCCTCGAAGATGTTGGGCTGCTGCTGGGTGGCTGCCCGCGAAGCCCATCGCTCGAGAATATCGGTGAGTGCCTCGTTGGCCTTCTTGACCCGCAGGCGCACGAGACCGTGGGTGGTGTTCTTGTCGAACAGGACCACGAGGATCATCCGGCGTCCGACGATGGTCATGTGGACCGAGAGGTCCTTGCCCTCGTGGAACTGGCCGGTGAACTCCTCTTCCTCGATCAGCTTGGCGATGCCGCCGGTCGCGGCGACGTTGCCCGCCACCAGCGAGGCGAGCGAGGTGGTGTCCAGGTTCGTGTCCACGCCCGCGGCGGCGATCATCTGACCGTTCTTGTCGACGATCAGGATCGTGCGAGCGCGCGAGTCTTGCTGGAGCCGGTCGGCGACCTCTTGGATCTCCGACTGCTCCTGTTCGTACATCGAGAGCTGCGACGAGTTGAGCATGTTCAAGACGGGACTCCTGACCGAACCTCGCCCTCACGGGCTCGAACCGCATCCCCGCACGACTGCCGGTCCTCGTCGCGGCGGGGGCTCACAGCGTGCTGGACGGAGGGGATCACGGCGTGCGGGAGGCGATGACGCTAACAAATCCCGCCGAGCAAGTCCATGCGGGTCGCGCCTGTCTGGAAAGTGGCGCGTGAGGGACGGTCTCGGGTAGCCCGAGGGCGGAGGGTCGGGTAGGGGCTTCATCGGCCGGTCCGGGCTCGAGGCCGCAGGATGTCCCGGTTCGGCCGGTGCGCGAGTCCACGCTGCGGCAATCTTCAGTGGATCCGTCGACGATCTTCGAGCGCTCGGTGCAGCGTGGTCATGTCCGCATACTCGAGCTCCCCACCTACGGCCACACCCGAAGCGATCCGGGTCACGGTGATCCCCAGCGGCTCGAGCAGCTTGGCCAAGTAGAGAGCGGTCGCGTCGCCCTCGACGTTGGGGCTGGTCGCGACGATTACCTCTTCGACAGCCTCGCCCGACTCGCCGCCGCGTAGCCGTGCTAGCAACGAGGCGATCTCCAGCTCGGCCGGGCCGATCCCGGAGAGCGGATCGAGCACCCCGTGCAGCACGTGGTAGCGGCCGCGAAACACCCCGGCCCGCTCGATCGCCATGCGATCCTGCGGCTGCGCGACCACGCAGAGGATCCGACCGTCGCGGCGAGGATCTTGGCAGATCGAGCAGACCTCGGCGGGCGCGAGGTCGCAGCAGATCCGGCAGCGCTGCATGAGCGCGTGCACGTCCTCGATCGCCGAGGCGAGCGCGCGGATGTACTCGCCCTCGCTGCGCACGATCGCCAGCGCCAAGCGCAGCGCCGACTTCTCGCCGATCCCCGGCAGGCGCGCGAGCAGCTGCGTCAGCCGCCGGAGCGGATCGATTCGCTCGCCCTCGCTCACAGGTTCGGCATGCCTCCGGGGAACAAGCCCGGCGGCAGCATCGAGCCGAGCGACTGCTGGGCGAGCGCCTTGGACTTCTCGACCGCGTTGTTGATGGCCGCGACGATCAGGTCCTGGACCATCTCGAGATCCTCCGACAGCACGGAGGGATCGATCGCGACCTTGGTCACCTGCTGGGTGCCGGTCATGGTCACCTTGACCATCCCAGCGCCGGCCGAGCCCTCGACGGACTGCTCGGCCAGGCCCTTTTGCAGGTACTCCATCTGCTCGCGCATCTGCTGGGCTTGGCGCATGAGCTCGGAGAGATCGAATTCGGGCATGGTGGCGGGAGGATATCAGGGCTTGGTCGCCCAGTCTCCGAGGTCGCCCTCAGCCGGGGAGGCCGCGCTGGCCTGGGGGCGGGAGTCGGGGCTGCTCGATCACCTTGATCTGCTCGAGCCGGCCTCCGAACGCATGCAGCAGCGCGCGCAAGCGCGGGTGCGAGTGCGCGTCGCTGTGGACTTGCTGCTCGTGCCGACGCTTGCGCTCTTGCTCGACCAGCTCGAGGCTCGGGAGCTCGGGCAGCGTCGGGGTCGCGTCGACCAGCTCGAGCCGCATCGGCTCGCCGAAGTACTCGCCGGTGAGTCGCTCGAAGGTGACCTTGAGCTCCGGGTTCTCCCGTACGACCAGCTGCGGAAATCCGTTGGCCGGCGCAGCGACTCGGACCACGCCGGGGGCCAGCTCGACGAGGCCGAAGCCGCGCAACATGCCGACCAGCAGGGGGTTGTCCTCGTCCTCGGCGATGTGTTCGAGCAGGGCCTCCCAGGCGTCCCAGGGCTGCATCTGCTGCCAAGCGATCGCGTCGCGGGGGATGCAGCGGGAGCTCGGGCAGCCGGCGTCACGATCGACCGGCGGCTCGACACGGACCGCGTCGTTGCTCAGCTCGAACCCGACCTTGGTCGAGGCAGGCTGCTCAGGCCGCGCCGGGGTTGGCGGCGGCTCGACGCGAGGTCGATCCGTCGGTGAAAAGCCCAGCATCGCAGGGTGATCCGGCGGCGGCTCGGTTGGGGAGAGCCGAGGGATCGTCTCGCCGACGGGGCGGGAGCGGGAAGGTTCGGGGGCCGGCTCGTTGGCGCTGGCAGGCACTGGACGTGCCGGTGGTTGCGGGCTCGGCGGGCTCGCCGGTGCGCTCGTCGAAGGTCGGCTCGAGGGACGTGTGCTCGACGTCTCACCACCGTAGGGGGCCGTGGCCTCCTCGACCCGCGGAGTCGCGCTGGCGGGCGGCAGCGATCCGGCGCCGTAGTACATCTCCCAGAGTTGGTTCTCGAACGCCGACCCGCCCGTGGGAGCAGGAGCCGGCGCGGGAGAAGCCGGTGCGGAGGAAGTCGGGCGCTCGCTTCGCGGCGCTGGGGTCGGTGGCGTCGAGGGTGGGGGAGGAGCCGGCGAAGGAGCTGCTGGCTCGCTCGCTTCGGCAGGAGACACCGCCCGCAGGCGTGGCCGCTCGTCTGCGTCTGCGCCTACCTCGGCCCGTCGCGGCGTCGGTCCAGCGGGGCGACCCCCCGGCGCAGCGCGGCCACCCGACCGCGTACCCGAGCCGCTGCTCGAGCCACCAGACATGGGCCGTCCGCTCGCGAGCGCGTCGAGCCGCTCGACCAGATCTCCGAGCGGCAGCAAGGGCTCGGCTTGGACCAGCTCGAGCAGGCCCATCTCGATCACCAGCTTGGGGACGCGGCTATTCTCGAGGCTCTCGAGCACGCGAGTGAAGCGATCGAAGTGCTGCGCCAGCACGATCGCCTCGGTCTGCTCGGCCTGCGCGACCAGCTGATCGAAGAGGTCGTCGCTCATGTCGAGCAGCGTCGATCGGGTGCCGGTCAGCTTGATCACCGTCAGGTCGCGCAGGTGCTGCAGGATCGCCAAGGCGAGCTGCATCAGATCCGAGCCGCTCTGCGTGATTCGTTCGAAGCGCTCCAGCACCGCTGCGGCGTCGCGGTCGAGCACCGCCTGGACCAGCTCGGCGACCATCGTGCGGCTGGCCTGGCCGAGCACCTCGAGCACCTCGGCGGCGGTGACCGCCTTGGGGTCGGCCGCGAACGCGAGCACCTTGTCGAGCAGCGTGAGCGAGTCGCGGACCGAGCCCTCACCGCAGCGGGCGATCACGTAGAGCCCCTCTTCCTCGACCGCGAAGCCCTCGTTGGTCAGGATCTGCTGCAGGTAGGGGACCAGCGTGGATGCGCGGACCCGCCGATAGTCGAGCCGCGACACCCGCGAGAGGATCGTCGGCAGGACCTTGTGCGGGTCCGTGGTCGCGAACATGAAGGTCACGTGCGGCGGCGGCTCCTCCAGGGTCTTCAACAAGGCGTTGAAGGCCTGCTGGGTGAGCATGTGGACCTCGTCGATGATGTA
>CBFGLP010000910.1:0-15191 GCA_965649595.1 uncultured Myxococcales bacterium
GGTGGCAACTGCACGCTCACGCCGAACGGCTACTTCGAGTGTGGTGACGGCAGTGCCGGACAGATGTGCGAGACCGATGCCGCGTGCGGTGATGGGCTCTACTGTGCCGAGGTCGTCAACCTCGGCGGCCTGTTCAACGGCAACTTCTGTAGCGAGTGCAAGGACGACACGATGTGCCCCGACGGGCAGCTCTGCGCGCCGCACGTCGAGTTCATGGATCTCATGAACATCGGCGGACAGCGGAACTGCGTCGACCCGGGCACGGTGCCCAACGACCAGGTCTGCGATCACGAGGGCAACGGCGACGAGGCCTGCGAGGGCTTCTGCACGGCCGCCGACATCATGGGCCTGATCGAGATCGGCGTGTGTGGCGAGTGCGAGAGCGATGCCGACTGTATGGGCGGGGCCACCTGCATGCCGGCCACGCTCGGCTTCGACGGCGTCGCCGGCTCGAGCTGCGGCTGAGGTCGGCTTCACCGAGCCACACGAGCTCGGCACTGCGGGCGCATTGGAACGATCCAGTGCGCCCGCATTCATGCTTTGACGAAACCAAGCCGGGTCGCCGTTCTCGCGCCTTGATCGGCCCGCAGATGATTGCTCGCAGCGCAGGCTCCCGCGGTCAGCATCGCGTCGGTGTGCTCAGCTCCCGCGGTGCTCGTCACCCATTGGTACCTCGTGCTCGGCGCCCTATTCATCCTGATGGCGCTCACGGGCTTCACCATGCGGCGCCTGCCGATGAGCCCCGCGATGCTCTACCTCGCGGGCGGCATGCTGCTCGGCCCCCTCGCGGCGGGCATGCTCGAGCTCGATCCGATCGACGACGCGGCCTTGCTCCTGCGCGCGACCGAGATCGCGGTGCTGATCTCGCTGTTCACGTCGGGGCTCAAGCTCCGCGTACCGCTCAGCGACAAGCGCTGGCGCATCGTGTTTCGCCTCGCGGTCGTGGCCATGATCTCGACCGTCGTGATGGTTGCGGCGCTCGGCGTGGTGCTCTTGCACCTCTCGCTCCCGATCGCGGTGCTGCTCGGGGCCGCGCTGGCGCCTACGGATCCGGTGCTCGCGTCCGACGTGCAGGTCGAGAATGAGCGCGACAAGGAGACGCTCCGCTTCGGGCTCACCGGCGAGGCCGGGCTCAACGATGGCAGCGCGCTGCCCTTCTTGATGCTCGGGGTCGGCCTGCTCGGCCTCCGCCCGCTCGGCGCGTGGGGCTGGCGCTGGGTCGTGATCGACGTGCTGTGGTCGAGCACGGCGGCGCTCGCTATCGGTGCGTTGCTCGGGACCGCGGTCGCACGCCTGGTGCTGCATCTGCGCGAGCGACATCATGCGGCGATCGGGCTCGACGAGTTCCTCGGGCTCGGCCTCATCTGCCTGACCTACGGCGTCGCATCGCTGGCGAACGCCTACGGGTTCATCGCGGTATTCACTGCTGCGATCGCGATGCGGAGGATCGAGCGGATCAACTCACCCGCAGACGCGCCGCCCGACGTGGTCGAGGGCGCTCACGTCGAGGAAGAGCAGTCGACCGCGCCCGAGACCGCGCCAGCCTACATGGCTCAGGCAGTGCTCGGCTTCAACGAACGCTTCGAGCGGATCGCCGAGGTCGCGGTGGTGCTGATCGTCGGTGTCATGCTGCCCAGCGTGGTCTGGCCCGAGAACGGGGTCGTGTTCCTAATCTTGTTGCTGGCCGTCGTCCGACCGGCCGCCGTGCTGATCAGCACGAGCGGCGCGGGCCTGTCCCGCACGCAACGGGGCCTGATGGGTTGGTTCGGCATGCGGGGCATCGGCACGCTCAACTACGTCAGCTACGCGTTCACGCTCGGCGTCGCGGGTGACGAGGGGCGAACACTGGCCAACCTCGCGCTGCTGGCGATCGCGGCCTCGGTGATCCTCCACGGCATCTCGGTCACGCCGCTCATGCAGTTCTACCGCAAGGTCCGCAAGCACTCGGGCGCGCGCGAGCAGGCGTGCGCGAGCGCGAACGAGCGGTCGAGCGACTCGCGAGTTCGCGGGTCGGACGCCAGGTCGTAATCGGGCCCGACCTACGCAACCAGCATCGTCGACGCGGCATGCTTCGCTGCCTCCGTGCACATCATCGATTGGCTAATCGTGCTCGGCGCTTTGTTCATCCTGATGGCGCTCGTGGGCTCGCTGATCAAGCGACTCCCCCTGAGCCCGGCGATGCTCTACCTCGTAGCTGGGATGCTGATCGGACCGGACGGGGCCGCCATGCTCGATCTCGATCCGATCCTCGACGCAACGTTCCTCGAGATCGCCAGCGAGCTCGCGGTGATCATCTCGCTCTTCACTACCGGGCTCAAGCTCCGCGTGCCGCTAAAGGATCCGCTGTGGCGAGTACCCCGGCGGCTCGCGTTCGTGACCATGACCGCGACCGTCGCGGCAATCGCCGCCGTCGGCGTCGGCCTGCTCGGCCTCTCGCTCGGGGCCGCGGTGCTGCTCGGAGCCGTGCTGGCGCCGACCGATCCGGTGCTCGCATCCGACCTTCAGGTCGAGGACGAGCGCGACAAAGAGGTCCTGCGCTTCGGACTCACTGGTGAGGCCGGGCTCAACGACGGGACCGCCTTCCCCTTCGTAATGCTCGGCCTCGGCTTGCTCGGCCTCCACGAGCTCGGCGAATGGGGTTGGCGCTGGCTCGCGCTCGACGTGGTCTGGGCGACCGGAGCGGGGCTCGGCATCGGCACCCTGTTCGGGACTGCGCTCGCGCGACTCGTGCTCTACCTCCGCCGACACCACAGCGAGGCGGTCGGTCGCGACGAGTTCCTCGCGCTCGGGCTGATCGGCCTCTCGTATGGCGTCGCCTTGCTCGTGCACGCCTACGGGTTCTTGGCCGTGTTCGCTGCCGGGCTCGCGCTGCGACGGACCGAACGCCGAAGCTCGCCCAGCGACGCCCCCCCCGACGTGATCGAGGCTGCCCGCGCTGCGGAGGAGCCCGGGGACGCGCCCGAGGCCGCACCTGCCCACATGGCCCAAGCGGTGCTCGGCTTCAACATCCAGATCGAGCACATCGCCGAGGTCTTGCTGGTGCTCTTCGTCGGCGCCATGCTGCCCGGCATCGCGTGGCCCGAGCACGCGCTCTTGTTCGTGCTCTTGCTGCTGGTCGTCATTCGACCGCTGGCCGTGCTCCTCAGCCTGCCTGGGCTCGGCCTGACCCACACGCAGGAGGCCTACATCAGCCTGTGCGGCGTGCGTGGCGTCGGGTCGCTCTTCTACCTCGCGTTCGCGCTCTCGTTCGGTATCGCGCGAGACGAGGCGCGGACGCTAGCCGACCTCACGCTCATCACCATCGCTACCTCGATCGTCGTGCACGGCATCTCGGTCACTCCGCTCATGCGTATGTACAAGCGCGTCCGCGCGCGCTCGGCTGACCCCGACCTCCACGCTCACGCGCCCGCGTCCGCCAGCGCGCGCTCGAGCTGATCGCAGCGGGCCCTGACGAGCTCGATCGTCGCGCGCAGTTGGGCGAGCTCGTCGGGCGGCATCTCGGCCGCGGCCTCGAGATCGCCGAACAGCTCGTCCGACTCCTCGGCGCACTTGCGCAGCCGGTAGAGCGACTTCACGAAGCGAGGCAGGCGAGGCCGACCGCCGCGCTTGCGTCCCCGACCTTGCGCGACGCAGCGGGTCCGCGCCGCCGTGGTCTCGCGCTCGAGCTCGGCGACCGTCCAGCCGCTCGCGCAGGCCTCGTCGAGCAGGCGCCGCTGCTCGTCATCCGGCAAGCCGAGGACCAGGCGCAGATGACTGACGCCGAGCTCGGACCAGGGCTCGATGCCACCGAGCCGCTCACTCAGCTCGAACAGCGCGATCGAGCGATACAGGGCCGAGGTCGAGACTGGGAGATCGGCCCGCCGAGCGAGCGCCCGCAGCGAGTGAGCCTTGGCCCCGCGGCTGCGCCAGGTCGAGAGATCCCCGTCGTAGAGACGATCGATCACCAGCTTCCCGATCCGGATCGCTAGATCGACCGAGGCGTCGCGCGCGAGGCTGTGGAGCGCGGGTGCGCTCCGGTTGAGCTCGGCAGCCAACGCCGTGATCCGGCTCTCCTCGACGGCCTCGTCCTCGTCGATCGACTCGGGTGTGCTCACGCGGCTCGTCAGCATGCTCGGTCGTCGGCTCGACCAGTCGGCGTCCGCTCGGCCGAGTGGCCGCAACAGCTCGCCCGAAACGAGGCCCGTGGAGTGGCTGCTGATGTCGCTGATGTCGGTCATGGCGAGTCGGTCCGCGCAGCGCCCCGTGGCGCCTGCGGGTAGTGGCCGGTCCCGACGAGGCGATTAACTCGACCCCCAAAATTGTCTTAGTCAGCCCCGCGGGCCCGACGAAGACCAGATTCGGGCGAGTCAGGGCTTGGCGAAGATCGAGCCAGTCGCCCGGACCGCAATCGTGAACCCATCGACGAAGCGGTGCCGCAGCCCCTCGGGCAACCAGCTCGGTGTCACTCGACACTCGAGCTCGGTGCAGTGCTGCCAGTGGAGATCGAGCTGACTGGCCAGCTCGATCCCGAGGGCGAGGTCGGCCAGGACCCAGCCCTCGAGCACGATCGCCGGTCGCAGAGCGATTCCGAGCGAGCTCAGGCGCACCGGCGTGGCGTCTCGATCGAGGCGCCGCCACGACATGCCGAGGCCCAGCTCGAATCCGAGATCGATCCGCGAGTCGCGACCATTCGGAGCTCGAAGCGGCACTACCCCACGCGCGACGATCAACCCGGCGTCGTTGGTCGCCTGCGTGAACCCTCCCCCGGGTCGGTGCGTCTGGCGGGCCCACGAAAGACCTACCCACGCCCAGGGATCGACCCGCCAGCCCAGCCCGACCCGCAGACCCAAGCCCGGACTCGCTGGGCTCGAGCCTCGCGGCGCACAGCTCCCGCCGAAGCGCAGCGAGGGCTGGCACAGGGCTACACCGACACCGACCTCGAGCCCGAGCCCGCGCCGAGGTGGCGGACGATAGAGCGGCGACTCGTCGGGCAAGCGCCCCGGCGCGAGCGATCGGCCCGAGCTCGCAGGCGAACCAGCGCTCGCGCGTGCGGGCACGCCCACGAGACCGAGCGCGCACGCGACCGTGCCTGCGAGCATCGCTGCACGCCGCAGCATCGCCCCATGGTCCAGCAGCGACGCCGCCTCGACAAGCTCGCTCAGTCGAGCGGACCGAGCTCGCCGCAGCGCAGCTCCTCGGCGTTATAGAAGCCGAGGAACTCGGGCTTCGCGGTCGCGCCGTCGATCAGCAGCACCATCAGGGGCGGCTCACCGGGCCGCGCGACGCAGCGGGCCCGCTCCTTGGCAAAGCGCCGCAGCTCGCGAGCCTCGTTGGTGATCGCCCGCGACGCGCTGCCTGTGCCACCATCGAAGCGCGCCAGCTGCTGGACCGCGCCGACCCCCGGCACGTGGAAGGTCAGGTCGTTGGCCAGGAAGCGGGCGTCGTGCGGCGGGACCTCGTCGCGCTGAAACAGCTCGCCGACCGCGATCATGCGCTGGGCGAGCGACTCGAGATCCTGCTCGGACCACCGACGTCGCGCGGGTCGACAGATCTCCTCGAGCGCGCCATGGATCTCGCCCAGGGTTGCGAGCCGCTCGGCCAGCGCCAACCAGCGTGGGTCGAGCAGATCGCCGGCGAGCTCGGCCGCGCGTCGGCCTGGCGTGCGCAGCTCCTCGACGTAGTCGCGACCGAGCCGCGCGGGGCAGTGCTGAGGCACGTAGACGCTGGGCTCGATGCTCCCGATCCGCGCCGACTCGCGCAGGAACATCCGCGGCGCCATCGAGCAGCTGCCGGCCCCCGGAGTCTCGACACAGCCGGCGAAGGGCTCCAAGTAGTCGCGATAGCGGCTCCCGCACTCGTAGCGCGCCCACGCGTCGGGGCTCGAGAACTCGTCGCGGGTCTTGTGCGGTGCGAACTCGGCCAGCTCCTCGGCGAGCGTCGGCACGACCGCCGCCAGCTCGGCTTGATAGATCGCCATCAGCACGGCGTCGGCGTGATCGAGGAAGGGCTCGAGCAGCGCGAGCGAGCTTTGCTGACCGTCGAGCAGCGCGTCGGTCAAAGGCTCGCAGCTGCCCACGCTGACCTCACCGAGCGTCCGCCAGGTCAGCCCATCGATGCCGACCGGGCCAATCACCATGATCGCCGGATCCCCGCGCTCGACCCACGCAGCGATCCGCTCGCGGTCGATCGCCAGCGTGTCCGGCAGCTGCCACTGCACTCGACCCTCGCCGCCGATCTCGGGGACCAGCGGCGGATCTTCGAGCACCACCGCCTCGAGGCTCTCGCTCCCGAGCGGATGCACGGCCGTGTTCGGTGCGAGCTGTCCGAGCAGCGTGGCGAGGGCCACGGCGTCGAGCGAGGACTCGCTCGGTCGCTGCGAGGGCTCGCGCTCGCCGACCGCAGGATCGACCAGCAAGCCGATCCGCGGGTGAGCAGACACGGCCTTGGCGAGCGCTCGGACATCACCCGCGACCAAGCTCGGTGGACGCCAGTCCACGTCGAGCGCCGGCATCGGAAGCCCGCCGGTTGGAGGTGGTGGTCCTTCGGGTAGCTCGACGGCAGTGGGTGCAGCCGCCTCGGCCGGACCTCCAGGCATCGCGCCCGATGGTGCACACGCGAGCACGCTGGCGAGGCCCGGTGCGAGCGCGCCAGCGAGGATCAGCCCGACGCCCCAGAGCACGCGGCGCCGCGTATCGTGGTCCAGCGCGTGCTCGGCCGAAGGCTCGAGCCCTCGACCGACGCTGGTGTGCCCACGTGGAGCCATGAGGGAGAGCATACGTAGCTCTGCCGGCCGGATTGCGTGATCCGTCGCACCGAGCCGAGCTCGCTGTTCGGCCCGCCTGTCCAAGCGCGACGAGGTGAGGCCCATTCAGGCCCGACGAGACCAGTCCTGGAGCCGCTGCTGTCGCAACCAGGACGGGCCGTGCGCGTCGCCTCGCTCCGGCTCCCCTGCCCGACACGCTGGACGCCCATCGCTGCACGGCCAGACGCTATACTGGCGGCCTGCTCGGCCCTCGGCGGCCTACCAGGGGTCTCATGGCTTTCGCTTCCCGCCGCGCTCGCTACCTTCCGCTGCTCTGCATCCTCGCGCTCGCATCCGTCGCCACGGTCGTCACGCACTCGCGCGCGGCTCCGGGCGGCCCCGATGAGGCCGTCAACCCCGAGCTCGCGGGCGCGCCGAGCCCCGACGACGAGGCGCTGCTCGAGTTCCACTTCACGCCGGTCGACAACCTGCAGATCGCGATCTGGATCGAGGACGGCGCGGGCAACTTCGTCGAGGACGTGTTCGTCACCCAATCGACCGGCAAGCTCGGCATCGGCAATCGACCCGGCAGCTTCCTGTTCCTGTCGAGCTGGCGGGCCCCCTACGGCGCGCGCGAGAGCGTGCTGCCGATCTGGGCCCACCGCCGCGGCAAGACCTACCCCAAGATCGTCTTTCACGATCCGATCGCCAGCAACCACAGCTCGCTCGGCTTCCACGAGGTCAGCAGCTCGCCCGAGACCTACTTTTGCCGACCGCTCACCCCGACCGAGGACACGGCGATCATCGACACGATGAGCTGCCCCTCGCCGGCCACCTTCCAGTCGGACAAGGGCGAGTTCGGCGAGGACGTCGCGCCCTCCATCTACCCGCCGCGCAACGACCTGACCAGCTTCGAAGACGACGACTCCGCCCACGCGCCCCAGTACGCCGACCTCAACGATCTCGACGCCGTCACCCGAGCGACCCCCAAGGGCGGCCCCTACATGTTCGCCCACCGCCTGCGCCGGGGCGACCTCCCCGACGGCCCGGTGGTCGCCTGGATCGAGGTCTCGCTCGAGTGGGACGAGAACGCCGACTGGGAATTCGATCGCGAGGACGACCACTGGGTCGATCCCAAGCTGTCCGCCTATGGACGCGAGTTCCTCGGCCAGCCAGCGGTCGTCTATCGCGTCGAGTTCGATCCCGCGGTCGAGGGCTTCACCAGCATCACCGAGTATGCCGGCTACGCCGACTGGGACGGCGCGAGCGGGATGATCCACATGCCCGACGCGACGATCTCCAGCTCGGGCGGCAGCGGGGCTGATCGCCTGCAGGTGCGCGAGATGTTCGGCGCGCCCGGGCGCTTCGGCGTCTACAGCCACGGCTGGTCGAGCGGCGGTGGGGGTGACGGCGACGGCGATGGCGACGGTGACGGCGACAGCGGAGGTGGTTGCAGCGACGTCGAGCTGCCGCCGATCGAGGATCTCCGGCTCGAGCCGCTCGACTTCGACAGCGTGACCGCGACCTTCCGGCTGCCCGGCGATCTGCCTCCCGGCGTCGAGCTGGCCAGCCTCTACGCCTGGTACAAGACCCCCGAGACGACCGAGTTCGATCCGACCGCATCGACCGAGGTCGCGGGCCTTCCTCGCATCTGCAACGGTACCGGCGAGATCGACTGCATCGAGGCCCGGCCGGGCGACGAGATCGAGCTCGAGATCGACGAGCTGTTCGGCAACTACACCTACACGATCGGCGTCACCTACGAGGACCGCTGCATCAACCGAGCGCCGGTCGTGTTCACCAACGTAACCACGCCGGTCCAGCCCTTCCAGACGATCGATGGCGCCTGCTTCGTCGCGACGGCGGCGTGGGGAGCTGGCTGGACCGAAGAGCTGCGAGCGCTGCGATGGCTGCGGGACACCGCGCTGATCGGCAAGCCGATCGGCGACGATCTCGTGCGCAGCTACTACGCCTACGGTCCGGTGCTCGCCAAGATGATCGCCCCGCTGCCGCCAGCGCGGGCGGCCGTGCGGGTGACCTTGCAGCCGATCGCCAACTTGGCTCGCAACGCTCTTCGGGCGCGCGAGCAAGCCAAGGCGCTCGGCCTCGTCCGCTGACACCGACCTCGGGCGCGTGGTATGGCTCGGCCGTGCCGCGCGGGTGCCCTTCGGGTCGATCTCTGGTCGCGTGCTCGTTGGTGCTGAGCCTGCTCGGCGCAGCACCGGCGCGGGCGGCCGAGCCTCCCGCGGCGCCGGTCGAGCCCGACCCGAGCACGCCTGCGCGGCCCGACGTCGCGCCCGATCCGGCTCCTGCCCCGGCGGAAGCTCCCCCACCGATCAGCGGCGCATCCTCGCAAGCCCTTCAGCCCGGACAGGCCGACGAAACCATCCCCGAGCCGCTCGAGCCCGAGCCCGCTGCCCCGGCACCCATGCGCTGCCGCGACAGCCGACGCTGCCGCGGCATGACGATCGCGGGCATCGTCACCAGCACGCTCGGCCTCGCCGCCCTCGGAACCGGCATCGGCCTGCTCGTCGCGCCCGACAGTCCGATCCCCGACGAGCCCGCTTACGTGACCAGCACGCGACCAGCCGGGCTGGTCAGCGTGACGATCGGCGCGGGCGTGACCTTGACCGCGGCGCTGATGCTGGTCGCTGCTCGACAGGCCTACCGTCGCGTCGAGCCTCGGCGCTCGGCTTGGCACATCGACGGCAAAGGCCTGCACTTCTGATGTCGATGCAATCTCGGATCTCGCTCGCGCTGGCCCTCGCGCTCGGCCTCTCGCTCGGCGCCTGTCGCCTGCCCAACCCCGATCACTGCCTGCACAAGGCCGCCGACGCCAACGGCTGGTGTGCCGAGCGAGATCCGGCCACGCCCTTCTGCTCCCCTTGTGCCGAGCACAATGGTTGCGTGGCCGAGGAGCCGAGCGAGGACGAGTGTCCCGAGTACACCGCCCCCGCTCCTGCGGAATCGAGCGAATCCGAATCGAGCGACCTCGAATCGAGCGATTCGGACTCGACGACCTAATCGAGGGACCCGAGCAGTATCGACGACGCTCGCTCCCTCCCGTCGACGCCCACGCCATCCTTGCCATCGAGCGGCTCGACCATCCAAGTCGGCGGGCTCAGGCGCCCCTGCAGGAAGTCGAGGAACACCCGGACCTTCGCGGACAAGTGCCGCGAGGTCGGGTAGAGCGCGTGAATGACCGTGTCGCTGCGCGTCCACTCGGGCAAGAGCGAGCGCAGTCGTCCGAGCGCGATGTCGGCCGTGCATCGATAGGCTGGCAGCACCCCGATCCCAACCCCCGCGAGGATCGCCTCGCGCAGCATCCCCACGCTGTTGGCGACCAAGCGCGGGCGAGCTTGGATCACCACCCGCCCACCCTCGGGTCCAACCAGATCGAGCTGCGCTCGGCGGCCCGGTCCGACCGCGAGAACGATGTCGTGCTCCTCGAGGTCCTCGGGCCGCTCGGGCTCGCCGCGACGCGCGAGGTAAGCGGGGCTTGCGACCAAGTGGACCTGCATCGAGCCCAGGCGTCGCGCCACCAGGCTCGAGTCCGGCGACCGATCGATTCGAATCGCCAGATCGAAGCCCTCCTCGGCCAGATCGACGGGCCGATCGGTCAGCTCGAGCTCGATGTCGACCTCGCGGTGCTCGAGCAGGAACTCGCTGACCACGTCGGACAGACAGGCCGCGCCGAGCTCGTGCGGTGCAGTGATTCGAAGCAAGCCATGGGGCTGATCGTGGGCCAGCAGCACCGCCTGCTCGGCCTCGGCGATCTCGCTGGAGATCCGAGCGCAGCGCTCATAGAACGCCGCGCCCACATCTGTCAGCGAGAGCTTGCGGGTCGTCCGTTGCAGCAGCTGAACCCCCAGCCGCTCCTCGAGATGCGCGACCTTGCGGCTGACCGTCGACTTGGGCAACCCCAGCGCGCGACCGGCAGCCGTGAAGCTGCGGGTCTCCACCACCTTCGCGAAGATGATGACCTGGTTGAGGTCGGTCTTTAGATCGATCGTACCTGACGGGCTCATTGTGCGCGATTGGCGTCGTTCCACTGGCGGTCGCAACGTAGCCCACGCGACTCCTCCTGCAACCAGGATGGTCTATAGGGCCTCCGGCCAGCAAGTCGAGACACTTTGGCACACGCTTTTTTGACCATCTCTACGGCGTCACGCGCTCACTATCATTGTCTATAGGGTCACTTGCACCGCAACGCCTAGAATCTCACCACCATGCGCTTTGAGCTGATCATCCACGGATCCCTGCTCGCCGCGCTCGCGCAGCTCCCCGTCGCATGCACCGACGACGGGAACGACGACGCGAGCGACGAAGCGGATACCCATACCGATGCTCACGAGTCGGAGTCCACCGACAGCACCGACGGCGAGTCCGACTCCACCGGCAGCACCGATACTGATACCGAGACCGACTCCACCGACAGCACCGAGACCGAGACCGACTCCACCGACGGCACCGAGACCGAGACCGACAGCACTGAAGCCGAGACCGACTCCACCGACGGCGCGCTCACCTGTGCCGAGCTCGAGGCCGAGTACGATGGGCTCGTCGCGATGACCCAGTGCAATGGCGACACCGATTGCAAGATCGTCGAAGGCCACTGCGGGGTCGGCATCGGCGGCTGCTTTCACGCCGTGAATCTGTCGGTCGATCCCGCTCAGCTCGCCGCGATCGCTCAGACCTACTCGAACCAGGGCTGTACCAGCGGCGTGTGTGACTGCCCGGCGACGCCCGAGTCGGCGGCATGCGTCGACGGCTTCTGCGAGCCGGTCCCCTGACCGATACACTCCCGCTCGCGAGCGAGGGCTGACGACGTCGTCGTCAGCCCTCTGTTCGTCTCCCCTCGGGTCGGGCGCGGGTGCTCAGGGCAGGCCCGGGAAGCTATCGACCCAAGCGACCTCGACGTCGGGGAAGCTGTCGACGAACTGGATCTTGAAGTCCGGGAAGCTATCGACGAACTGCCACTCGCCGCACTCGTCGGCGAACGACTCGACCTTCTTGACCTTGAGGTCCGGGAAGCTCGCAACGGCGCGGACCCGAATGTCCGGGAAGCTGTCGACGACCTTGACCTTGCCGAACAGCCGCGTGCCTCGGAAGCTGCAGGTCGACTCGTCGATGTTGCCAGTGCCCGCGGGCTCGTCCCAGGCAGGCTCGCTCGCCGAGGGCGACTCCGCCTGGACGGAGGGCGAGACCAGCAACCAAGCGCCCAGCGCGACAAGGCAGGCTCGCGGGACCGACGATTGGGCGACGACGAGTGCACGCATGGCATCGGCAGGATAGTCCTGCGGGTTCCACGAACTCAAATCATCGCCCAAATTCCAGCCGTGAGAGCGCTCTGATCGATCGCGCCGTCAAGCTCGGATTTGCTGGAGAGCGAGGATGCAGCGGTGTTCTCTCGCCGTTTCGAGGTCCTCTACCCACCGCTTCGCGACGAATCGATCCGACGCGCGCTCGTCCAAGCCGCCCTTTGTCCGCTCGACGGGGCCCTGCTCAGGGTCGGGTCGTGCGGAACTCGATGAAATTGACGTGCTCGGGCACATGAACGATCCGCTGCACGAACACCCCGGGCAGGTGGATGGCGTCGGGATCGAGCTCGCCCACCTCGACCAGCTCATCGACCTCGGCAATGGTCACGCGTCCGGCCATCGCCGCCAGCGGGTTGAAGTTGCGGGCGGTCCGATAGAAGCAGAGGTTGCCGAACCGATCGCCCTTGGCCGCACGAACCAGCGCGAAGTCGGGGTGCAGCGCCGTCTCGAGCACGTGCGGGCGCCCGTCGAGCTCGCGCACCTCCTTGCCTTCCGCGACCACCGTGCCGGCCCCAGTCGGCGTGAAGAAAGCCGCGATCCCAGCTCCGCCCGCGCGCAGACGCTCCGCCAGCGTGCCCTGCGGATTCAGCTCGACCGCGACCTCACCCGCGAGCATCTGCGCCTCGAGATCCGGATTGCCGCCAACGAAGCTGCACACTACCCGGGCGACTTGGCGCTGCTTGAGCAGGATCGCTAGCCCGCGGCCTTGATTGCCACAATTGTTCGAGATGATCGTGAGGCCTCGGACGCCCTTGGCCGCGACCGCCTCGATCAGCGCCTCGGGGTTGCCAACCAGGCCAAACCCGCCGACCGCAACGGATGCGCCATCGTGCAGATCGAAGAGGGCGGCAGCTGGCGATTCATACACCTTGCCTGCGGGGAAGCCGGTCGGCGCCGGTGCGCTCGTGCTCATGCGAGTGATGATGGGCGCCGGCACACGAATCGACAAGACTTGCGAGCACACCCCTTCGCGCGGTGGGGTTAGACTGGGGGCCATGCGTCCGACCTCGATCGTGCTCGGGTTGCTGGTCTGCGTGCTCGGGTGTGGCGACACCAGCTCGAGCGCCGACGAGATCGGCGAGGCCGAGACCGGCGAGGCAACCGACGAGGCTTCCGACGCAGGCGAGAGCGGCGAGGCCGAGGCCGGCAGCAGCGAGAGCGGCTCGAGCGAGGACGAGTCGAGCAGCGGGAGCGAGACCGGCGACGCGTGTGATCCCTCGAGCCTGGGTTCCCTGACCGAGCAAGACTTCGTGCGTCCGGGCGAGGGACGAAGCGGCATCGCCCTCGACGCATGCACTCAGCACCTGTGGTGGACGGTCGCCCCTGTCGACGCCGAGCTCACGATCTCCGTCGACGCGAGCGCGCCGGTCGAGATCGCGATCGCTTACCCCGACGCCCCGAGCTTCGTCGCTCCGATCGCCAGCAAGACCATCTGGGAGTCGGAGGAGCTCGTGCTCGTGGTCCCTCGCTCGGGCGAGCTGGCGTTGCTGGTCCGGCCGCTCAACCCCGCCGACGATCCCTCGCTCGAGCTCAGCTACGACCTCGACATCGCGTGCACCGACAATTGCGGAGGCGAGACAACTCGCTTTCCGCTGGTCATGGTCCACGGCTGGACCGGGTTCGAGAACATCGGCCCGATCCAATATTTCTACGGCGTGCGCCAGCACCTCGAGACCCGCGGCTACCCGGTCCACGTCGCGGTGCTCGATCCCTATAACGCGGTCGAGGTTCGTGGTCAGCAGCTCGCGACGGTCGTCGACACTGCGCTCGGCGTGCACCGAGCCCGCAAGGTCGACGTGATCGCGCACAGCCAAGGCGGCCTCGACTCGCGCCGGATGATCAGCGGGCTCGGCTACGGCGACCGCGTCGGCGGCCTGATCACCGTCGCCACGCCGCACTTCGGCACCCCGATCACCGACATCGCGCTGGGCCTGTTCCCCGGCTCGAGCGAGGAGGCGCTGTACTTCTTGCTAAACCTGGTCGGCGCTGGCGCGGATCAGCAATCGGACGCCGAGGCGTCGTTCTATTCGCTGTCCGAGACCTACGTGCAGGGGACCTTCAACCCGACGCACCCCGACGACCCGCGGGTCCGCTATTTTTCTTGGACCGGGGAGACCTGCCTGACGCTGCTGACCTGCGACGACGCGGTCGATCTGCCGATCCTGGCCGGCTACCAGATCCTCGATCTGATCGCCGGACCCAACGACGGCCTGGTCACGGTCGAGAGCGGCAAGTGGGGGGAATTCTTGGGCGTGCTCCCGGCTGACCACTTCGACGAGATCGGTCAGGTCGCCGGCTCGACGGGGCCCAACTTCGATCACTTGCAATTCTATCTCGACAACGCGCGAATGTTGCGGGACGCGGACCTATAACTTCGTACCCATAATTGCGTATTTGTGATCGCTCGATCGACCGACCTCGGCCGGCCTCGAAGGTCAGTCAGGTGTCATCGTGTACGAGGCGCCGCCCTCACGAGTTCTACACCCCCGTAGAAACCACGACTTCGCTCCGCTCACGCCAGGACCCCGCGAAGGACCCGGCCCAGCCTGATAGGTTCTCCGCGAACCGAGGCTGGCTCGGTCGAGGGTCCACGATGACGATCTATCAATTCCCGAACACCGACGGCGCGCTGGTCCAGTACGCGTCGCGCTATCAAAACTTCATCGGCGGCGAGTGGAGGGCGCCCGTCAAGGGCAACTACTTCGAGAACGTCACGCCGGTGACCGGCGAGACCTTCTGCGAGATCGCGCGCTCGACCAGCGAGGACATCGAGCTCGCCCTCGATGCCGCCCACGCGGCCAAGCGAGCCTGGGGCGCCACCAGCCCGACCGAGCGTGCAATCTTGCTCAACAAGATCGCCGATCGCATGGAGGCCAACCTCGAGCGGCTCGCCGTCGCCGAGACCTGGGACAACGGCAAGCCGGTCCGCGAGACCTTGGCCGCCGACCTGCCGCTCGCTATCGATCACTTCCGCTACTTCGCGGCCTGCATTCGCGCGCAAGAGGGCTCGGTCGCCGAGCTCGACCAGCACACGGTCGCGTACCACATCTACGAGCCGCTCGGCGTAGTCGGGCAGATCATCCCGTGGAACTTCCCGCTCTTGATGGCCGTGTGGAAGCTGGCCCCCGCGCTCGCGGCCGGTAACTGCG
>CBFGLP010000911.1:0-4149 GCA_965649595.1 uncultured Myxococcales bacterium
GGCGTGGTCGGGTTCGAGCAGAAGCCACAGAAGTGGTTGCAGTGCCGGACGACCTGGATGTAGCCGATGTTCGCCACTCGTCGGCAGGATAGCAGGCCTCGGCGGCTCGCTGGACCAGGTCGCGGGCCTGCTCGACGCGCCCGAGGATCGCCCGCGCCTCGGGCAGCAAAGCCGCGCCCGCGGACGAGAGCTGCATGCCTCGCGGCGTCCGCTCGAACAGCCGGACGCCGAGCTCGTCCTCGAGCTGCTGGATGCGCCGGGTCAGCGGCGGCTGGCTGACGTGGAGGCGGCGAGCGGCTCGGCCCACGTGGGCTTCTTCGGCGACGGCGACGAAGGACTCGAGCTGGACGAGCGACACGCTCGAGCGTACACGCGCGGGTCGGCGCTAGCGATACAAAATCGGTATTGGACCGCAGCGCTCGTGCGGGGCATCTCGCTCGCGTGGCCATCGAGGTTCACGGACCCGAAGGGATCGCCGCCATGCGCCGAGCCGGGCAGGTCGCCGCCGCGACCTTGCGCGAGGTTGGGGCGCGGCTGCGACCAGGGATCAGCACCGCCGAGATCGACGCCTGGGTCCGCGAGGACACCGCCCGCCGTGGCGCTCGGCCCAGCCAGCTCGGCCACCGCAGCGGCAGCGGTCCTGCGTTCCCCGCGAGCGTCTGCGTCAGCCGCAACGAGGTCGTGTGTCACGGCGTCCCGTCGCGGACCGAGCGGCTCGTCGAGGGCGACATCGTCAACCTCGACGTGACCTCCGAGTACGAAGGCTTTCACGGCGACACCTCGATGACCTTCGAGGTCGGCGAGGTCGACCCGCGCTTGCGCGAGCTGGTCGCGTGCACTCGCGCGGCGCTCGAGGCTGGGATCGCGGCGGTATTTCCAGGCGCTCGGATCGGTGACATCGGGGCCGCGATCGAGGACGTCGCGCGAGCGGCCGGCTTTGCCGTGGTGCAGGAATTCTGCGGGCACGGGATCGGCCGACGCATGCACATGGCTCCGCAGATCCCCCACACCGGAAAGCGTGGGACCGGCCTGCGCCTGCGCCCGGGCATGACTTTTACCATCGAGCCGATGCTGATCCTGCGCCCGGTCGGCCTGCGGGTGCTCGATGACGGGTGGACGGTCGTGACCGCCGATGGCTCGCCCTCGGCTCAGTTCGAGCACACGGTGCTCGTGACCGAGGACGGCTGCGAGGTGCTCACGCGCGCCGAGAAGTAGCGTGGTATCGTCGCCGAATGGCCGACTCGCGTGACGATTCCATCGATCCTGACCGCGCAGCGATCCTCGCTCGCCGTAGTCGCTTCATCTCGCGTGCGATCGAGGCGCTCGAGCGCCCCTCGCTGGTCGGTTCGCGGACCAAGCTCGTGGCCTTGGCGGTCTCGGGCCTGACGACCGCGTGCCCGTGCTTGAAGATGTCGCCTCCGCCCGACGACGAGAGCAGCGGAGACTCGGCCGAGGGGAACAGCAACTCGACGACCGGTGACTCGACGGATGGAGCCACCGAGCCTGGCGATTCGGAAGCGACGAGCGACGCGGGCGAGACCACGGTGTCCTGACGCGCTACGGTTGTTGCATGGCGGAAGCGAGCCTCTGTCCGACACCTCAGGGGCGGGTGCTCCATGCGTCGGGCCAGTTCGAGGTGGTCCAGCGGGGCGAGATGGTGTGGTTTCACGGCCCAACCACCACTCGCTACGAGTACTGTATCGGGATCGTCATGCTGGCCATCTTCGGATCGCAAGTGGCCCAGCAGATCGAGTGGCTGCTCGAGTGGACCGAGATACCCGAGCCAAAGCTTCGGGCTGCAGGAGACCCTGATTCAGTGGGGCATTCGCGAAGAGCCGCCCTACCCGGGCGCCTGAGCGCTCAGCCCAGCTCCGCCAGCTCGCTCAACACCGCCGCCAGCTCGGCCACTCGCTCGAGCGTCCGCGGGATCACCAGCACCGTGTCGTCGCCCGCGATCGTGCCCAAGATGTCCGGGTGTCGCAGCCCGTCGAGCTCGATGCCGACCGCCGGCGCTCTCCCGACCCGCGTCCGCACGACCACCATCGCCTCGTTGTGCTCGACCGAGAGCACCATGCCCGAGGGGAAGCTGCCGAGGTTGGTCGACTCGAGCCGATAGACGAAGCTGCCGTCGTCGCGGACCCGTCGCTGCGCTCCGAGCAGCTTGAGGTCGCGCGAGACGGTGCTCTGGGTGGTTCGAATGCCGCGCTCGGCCAACGCCGCGACCAGCTGCGTCTGCGTGCTCCCGCCGCCCCCTGCGAGCAGGAGCTGACGCAGGAGCTTGCGCCTGTCGGTCGTCTCGCTCATCGCTGCTGACGGGTGATCAGCGTGCCGATGCCCTCGTCGGTGAACAGCTCGGCGACCAGCGCGTGGGGCAGGCGACCATCGATCAGGTGCAGGGCGGGCAAGCCTTGGCGCGCGGCGTGGCGAGCGAACGCGAGGTTCTCGTCGGCCGAGGTCGAGAAGCGACCGCGATCGAGGCCGACCAGCACCTGCTCTGGGGAGAGCTCGCGGACCAGACCACCGCCGTCGCGCAGGCCCTGGTCGTCGGCCAAGCAGAGCAGCTTGCCCATGCCGAGGCGCAGCGCGAGCGCGACCAGCTCGCCCGGATCGGGCGTGGCCTGGATCAGCGCGCAGGCTTGCCCGCGATCGAGCCGACGCCGAATGACCGAGGGGTCGCGCGGGACGTCGGTCAGCCGGTAGGCGCCCTCGGCCATGGTCTCGCGCAGCGCCGCGAGCACCTCGGCGTCGGGCACGATCATCAGCACGCGCAGGTCCGCGTCGAGGATCAGCTCGAGGTCCCGCGCCACGCTCGACAGCAGCGTCGGCTTGCTCGCCGCCGAGCCGGCGAGGTGGACCATGATCCGCAAGCCGGTGAAGCGGCGCACGTACGAGAGGCCGTCGACCAGCAGCTGGTGCTTGAGGATCGGCGTATACGCGGACAGCTTGACGTTGCGGCCGACCTGGCCGTCGTCGCTGACGACCATCTGCAGGGCCTCGTCGGAGTTGATCCGCACGTAGTCGTAGGAGAAGTCGCAGCCCATCGCCATGAACTCGCCGGGGCCATCGCCGACCTCGACGTGCCAGCGGACGGTCGGCTCGCGCAGGCGCCGGAACAGCTCGCCTAGGTCGACGCCTTCGAGCGCCATCCCCTTGCGAACGACCGGGACGCCTTGTGCGGAGATCGAGACTTGCTGGGGATCGAGCTCGGTGAAGCCGGCCTCGAGCGCGCCTTGACCCGCGGCCGCGCTCAGCCGGCCCCAGCCGCCCGCCTCACCCGCGAACACGCTGCACTTGAACAGCGAGCCACGCACGCACGCGCGGGCGATCGCCTTGGCCAAGCCCATCGTCGGCGCGCCGCTGACCGTGACCTCGAGCAGCCGGGTCGCGCCCTCACCATCGCGGGCGACCTGCTCGGCCAGCGCGCGCAGGACCGCGTGAAGGGCCGCATAGAAGAGCGGCTCGTCCTGCTCGCGGATCGCGACCTTGGACTCGCCGCTCGCGAGCACCAGCGCCGTGTCGTTGGTCGAGGTGTCACCGTCGACCGTGATCGCGTTGAAGGTCGTGTCGATCGCCGTGCGCAGCAGCGCCTGCAGGCGCGTGCACTCGATCGCCGCGTCGGTGCACACGAAGCTCAGCGTCGTCGCCATGTTCGGGTGGATCATCCCGGAGCCCTTGGCGACGCCGAAGATCCGGATCGCTCGCTCGGCGCCCGGCAGCTTCAGCTCGCCGTGCGCGACCTTGGTGACCGTGTCGGTGGTCAGGATCGCCGCCGCGAACCCGCGCGGTCCTTGCGTGGTGTCGGCTTCGGCGAGCAGAGTCGGCATCGCGGCGACGATCTTGGATACGTCGAGCGGCACGCCGATCACCCCGGTCGAGCAGGTCAGCACCGCGTCGGTCGGGCACTCGAGCCGATCGGCCACGGCTTGGGCCATTCCACGGTTGGCCTGCTCGCCGAGCTCGCCGGTCATCGCGTTGGCGTTGCCGCTGTTGACCACGACCGCACGCACGCCCGAGCTCGGCACGATGCTCTGGCAGCGACGCACGCAGGCCGCTCGGACTGGGTTGCGAGTGAACACGCCCGCCGCCTCGGCTCCGGCGGAGCTCGTGCAGTGGATCAGCGCGAGATCCTTGCGCGAGCGCTTGATGCCC
>CBFGLP010000912.1:0-2169 GCA_965649595.1 uncultured Myxococcales bacterium
GGGTCGCCGTCGCCATCGCCGCTGCTCGAGTCGCCGTCACCATCCCCCTCGGTCATGGGTACATCGTCGCTCGTGTCCACGGCCTCGTCGGCGCCCGAGCCATCGTCGGTGCACCCGAGACCCAGCACCAACACGAGAGCAGCGGCCAAAGGGCGCGAAGCGATCGCCATGGGCCCGTGATTGTAATCGCCATCGCTGGCCTCGTGCGCGACTGAATGTTTGCCGTCGTTGCGGAGCTGCCTGCCCGTGCCAAAGTCGGCTTGGGCGAGGGCGACCGCGACGTGTTCGGCATCACGATGAAAACAAGTGTCTCGAGCCTCGCGCTCTGCTGCGCGTGCTCGACCACGCGGGCGTACATCGAGCCTGCCGATCGCGTGCTGCTCGACGCCCGGATCTACACGATGGATCCCGAGCAGCCGCAGGCGCAAGCGATCGCGCTGCGCGGCGACACGATCGTGCACGTCGGCACCAACGAGTCCGTGCGAGCC
Organism: uncultured Myxococcales bacterium; assembly: GCA_965649595.1. GTDB lineage: Bacteria > Myxococcota_A > Polyangia > Nannocystales > Nannocystaceae > Plesiocystis. The sequence goes on from CBFGLP010000912.1 coordinate 489, forward strand.
TTCATCGCCGACGACACTCGGATCGAGCGGCTCGGCGGCGACACGATCTTGCCCGGCTTGTTCGACTCGCACACGCACCTGGTCGCGAGCGGAGCCGAGCTCGAGGACATCTCGCTCTACGCCGCCAAGACCCTCGCCGAGCTGGAAGAGGTGATCCGCGAGCGCGTCGAGGTCGACCCCAAAGCGACATGGATCCGCGGCGCCGGCTGGGAGCCAGCGGTGTTCGAAGGTCGACTCGACAAGGCGCTGCTCGACGAGATCTCGGCCGAGCGTCCGATCGTCATGCTCTCGTCCGACGCCCACTCGGCCTGGGTCAACAGCGCGGCGCTGGGCGCCGCCGGAATCACGAGCGAGACGCCCGATCCGGCCGGCGGTCGGATCGAGCGAGACGCCGATGGCGAGCCGACCGGGATCCTGCGCGAGGTAGCGATCGATCTCGTCGCCGCGCACATGCCCGCGTTCCCCGACGCCCAGGTCGATCGCGGGCTGAGGGAGGCGATCGCCGAGGCAAACTCGTTCGGCATCACGCACGTGCTCGAGGCCTCGACCGAGGCGTGGATGCTCGCCGCTTATCAGCGGCGCCTCGAGCAGAGCGCCTTGACGGTAAAGGTCCGCGCCGCCGTCTACGTCGACCCCTCGCGCGGGCCTGAGCAGCTCGACGAGATCGTCGCGCTGCGCGAGCGGTTCGGCGCCGGTCAGCTGCGCGTCAACGCGATCAAGCTGTTCGTGGACGGAGTGCTCGAGTCGAAGACCGCGGCGATGCTCGAGCCCTACGTCGACGGCTCGCAGGCGTCCCCGATGTTCTCCGACGAGCTGCTGCTCGACACCATGGTCGCGTTCGACGAGGCGGGCTTTCAGATCCACGCCCACGTGATCGGCGATCGCGCGGCGCGGCAGGTGCTCGACGCGCTCGCGCAGCTCGACTCGCTGCGCGGACCGGGTGATCGACGGCCAGTGCTGGCCCACCTGCAGGTCGTCCACCCCCAAGACCTTCCGCGCTTCGGCGAGCTGGGGGTGTTTGCCGCGTTCTCTCCCCTGTGGGCTCATCCGGATCCATCGATCACCGACCTGGTCGTGCCAGCGATCGGCAGCGAGCGCGCGCGCTGGATCTATCCGATCGCCGCCGTGACGGAGGCCGGAGGGGTCGTAGTCGCGGGCAGCGACTGGAGCGTCAGCAGCATGGATCCCTTCGACGCGATGGAGGTAGCGATCACCCGCCGCGATCCCGGCGTCGATGACGGTCCAGCGCTCGAGCCCGACCAGAGCGTGGCCTTGCAGGCGATCCTCGAGGCTTACACGATCGACGGCGCGCGAGCGGCCTTCGCCGAGCAGCAGCTGGGCTCGATCAGCGAGGGCAAGCGGGCGGACCTCGTGGTGATCGATCGGGATCCCTTCGCGATCGCGCCAACCGAGCTGTCTGAGGTCCGCGTGCTGCGGACGATCTTCGATGGCGAGGACGTGTTCGTCGCTCCCTAGCAAGACGCGGCTCGTGAGTCTTTACGACGCGAGCGTGAAGGTATCGGGCTCCACGTGCATGTACCCATGGAGAGTCCGGGCGTTACATCATGAACAAAGCAAACTGGAGGGCGGGCCACCTCGAGCCCTTGCTGGCAATCGCCGCGCTGACGCTGGGATGCCCCGAGGGTCCCGCCTCGGACGCAGGAGAGAGCGAGAGCGAGAG
>CBFGLP010000913.1:0-5175 GCA_965649595.1 uncultured Myxococcales bacterium
CGACTCGCGCTCGTAGAGGCGCGCGAGCGCCTCTAGGGCCCGGTCCTGCTCACCGTGGTGCTCGAGCACCGCGTTCCAACCAGCGATGGCTTCGCGGCGATCACCGAGCTTGTCCTCGGCCAAGCGCGCCAGCTCGAGCCGCAACGCGAGCGCCTCGTCGCCGCTGCGCTCGGCCAGCTCTTCGCGGCGCAGGGCGATAAGCGCCCGCCAGTCCTTGCGCTGCTCGTGGATCTTGGCGATCGACTCGCGGGCGTCACGATCGCCCGGCAGCAGCTGCAAGAGCTCGGTCAGCGGCTCGAGGGCCCGCTGCGGGTTGCCGAGCTTGCCGACCCACATCTGCGCGACCTTGCGCAGGATCTCGGCCTCGGCCGCCTTGTCGCCGTCCTCGCGCGCCGCCTCGCGCAGGCGCTGGTAGACGCCGAGCAGGTCGTTCCAGCGCTTGCTCGACGCGTAGGTGTCGGCGAGCACCTCGAGGCTGCCCTGGTGGCGCGGATCGATGTCGAGGATCCGCTGCAAGGTCGCGAGCGCCATCGCCTCGAGCCGCAGCTCCTTGCGGTAGAGCTCGGTGATCTCGAGCAGCTTGGCGATCCGTCGCGGGCGGTCCTCGGCGGTGTCCGGGATCGCGTCGAACTCGTCCTTGAGCAGCTCGACCAGCGCCGTCCACTTCTTGCCCTCGCGATAGAGCCGCTCGAGGTGGGCGACCGCCCGCGGATCAGCCCCGTCCTCGCGCACGACCGATCGCCAGACCTCGATCGCCCGATCGGTGCTGCCGAGCCGATCCTGGGCGAGCTTGGCCATCTCCTCGGCCAACGCGAAGCGCTGATCGGGATCGGTCACGGCCCGCCGCGCCTGGACCAGCACCTGCATCAGCTGACTGCCATCGGCCGGACCCGAGAACAGGTCGCGATAAAAGCCGATCACCTGCTCGTTGGCGGGCTCGCTGCGACGGACACGCCGGTAGTAGGGCTCGGCGAGGCGCGGCTGCTCGCCCACGCGCCACACCACCTCACCGGCGATCAACGCAACGCCGTTGCCCTCGTCCTCGCGTGGCGCTCGCTGAGCGAGCGCCTTGGCCCGATCGACGATCACTGCTGGATCGGCGTCGGCCTTGCCGTGCTGCGCGAGCACGAGGTGAGCGATCACGGTCGCAGCAGCCTCGGCGTTGCCTGGCTCGTCGCGGACGACCTGCGAGGCCGCGGCGAGATCCTGGCCGGTCGCTTCGACGGCGCGCTGGAGTTCGGCGAGGGTGGAGTCGTCGGGCGAGCGCAGGTGCGAGAAGAGTGCGGAGCGAACGTCGGCCATGTCGTTTCCTGATCGAGCGGGCGGCAGCGCGAACGGGAGCACGAGGGTATCGAGTCGAGTGCGCGGGTTCTAGGCCAAACCCGAGGGCCTCTCGAGCGGGCCTCCTGGTGCGTCGATCCGCGTGCATCCTGCGACGACGAAGGCTCGGCCGAGCAGCCCTGGGCGACCGCGACCCGATCTGGCCCGCGGAACCGATTGCGTGGGCTCGCGAGTTGACAATCGGTCGGACAGCGAGGGCTCGCTCGAGCCGGATTTCGGGTCAGCCTGCTCGGCAGGCGATCGTGTCCTTGCGATCGTCGGCGTCGGTGCTGCCCCGACCGCGCGAGAGGCGTATCCGACGGTGACGACGGTGTCGCGATCGGAGTCGATCTCGATCCTCCGCCTCGCCCGCGCTCGATCAATCCCAGCTGCGGTCGGCTCGCTCCGTGGGCTATCTTCGTTCCGTGGACAAGGGCGAGACTCGAGCGCAGGTCGAGGGGATGCTGCGCGAGCTCGCGTCTCAGTCCGACGCCAGCATCGTCGAAGATCTCGTCGCTACGCGCTTGTTCGGGAGCGCCAGCCAGCCAGCGACGATCGGTCGCTTTCGCGTGCTCGAGCTGGTCGGCAGCGGAGGCATGGGCACGGTCTATGCCGCTCACGATCCCGAGCTCGATCGCAAGGTCGCCATCAAGGTCGTACGCGGCACGCCCGCGGCAAGCGAGGCGGCCGAGCAAGCTCAGTCTCGGCTGGTCCGCGAGGCTCGTGTGCTCGCTCGGCTGACGCACCCCAACGTAGTCGCGCTCCACGAGGTCGGGCTCCACGACGAGCAGGTGTTCCTGGTCATGGAATTCATCGAGGGCGTGCGGCTCGACGAGTGGCTGGCCACACGCTCGCGACCCTGGCTCGAAGTGCTCGAGCTGTTCTTGGCGGTCGGCGAGGGCCTCGCGGCTGCCCACGCGCTCGGCATCGTCCATCGCGACTTCAAGCCGGCCAACGTGCTCGTCGATCGCCAGGACCGGCCGCGCGTCGTCGACTTCGGCCTCGCGCGTCCGGTTGACGCGCGAGCGATCGCCGGGCACGACGCTGCGAGCGGACGGACCTTCGAGTATTCGATCACCGCGAGCGGATGGGTCGGCGGCACACCAGGCTACATGGCGCCCGAGCTGTTCACGGGCGCCAAGGCCACCCCGCAGACCGACGCATACGCGTTCTGCATCGCGCTGCTCGAGGCCCTGAGCGCGGCGCCGAGCGCTGACCCGGACGACGCGGTCGAGCGCGACGAGGCCCCGGGCGAGCTGATCAGCCCGCTCTTGCGGGGGATCGCTGCCGATCCAGAGGCGCGCTGGCCGGGCATGCAGCCGCTGCTCGAAGCGCTGCGAGACGCCGCCCGACGAGGCCGTCAGCACACGAGCCCGCGCCCCCGCGCCTGGGTTTGGATCGGAGTGGCGACGCTCGCCGCGGGCGCCTTGGCGCTCGCGTTGAGCCGACTCTAGCCGAGCGCCGCGAGCACGACCGCCGCGGCAGCCGAGACGTTGAGCGAGCCCAGCTCCCCTGCGCGCGGGATAGTGGCCAGGAAGTCGCAGCGCTCCCGGGTCAGCCGTCGCAGGCCTCGCTCCTCGCTGCCGAGCACCAGCACGATGTCGGTCGGGGGATCCTCGGCCAGCTCGTGCAGCGGCTGGCCTTCGTCGACGACGGTCCCGACCACCCACCAGTGGGCTTGCTTGGCGAGCTCGAGCGCCTGCGCGAGGTTGGTGACCGGGCACAGCGGCAAGCGCTCGCTCGCGCCGGCCGAGCTACGCACGGCCGCGGGCGAGAGCGGAGCTGCGCGATCGCGGGCCCACACTACCCCCGCCGAGCCGAAGAACTCGGCGCTGCGCAGCACCGCGCCGAAGTTGTGGGGATCCTGCACGCCGTCGAGCACGACCAGCAAGCGGTGCCCTCGACGGGTTCGCGGACCATCCTCGCGCTCGAGCAGATCCTCGAGCGACCACATCGGCGGCGGCTCGGCCAGCGCAACGATCCCCCGCGCGAGGCCGGGGCCGACGAGGCCCTCGAGGGCGTCGCGATCGCGAGCCTGAACGGACAGCCCGTGCTGCCGGGCCAGCGTGGTCGCTTCGTCGAACTCGCGCCCGGCTTCGATCCACAGCTCGCGCACGCGCCCGGGAGCCGCCCGCAGCAGCTCCGTGACCGCGCGCTCACCCGGGACCAGGTGGGTGTTGCCTGGGACCTTGGGTCGGCCGGCGGGTCGCGGTGGCCGGGCTCCCGCTCCCCCGCCCGGCTTCGAGCCTGAACCCGATCGCCGATCGTCAGGGCGTCGTGAGCGAGACAACTTGCCCTCCCTGTACGCTCAGCAGCTCTGCGTTCGGCGAGTGCGTCACCGCGGCGCCCGACCACGCGGCCTCGAGCGCGCGCCAGACCAACAGGGCCTGATCATCCGGTGAGCTGCCCTGCTGTCGCCGATACTCGACCTCGAACTCGCGCGAGCGCTTGTCGGGCCAGGCCACGGGCGCGACCACCACGCCCTCGAGGCTCTCGTGTCCCTTGCCGAGCTGATCGGGCGCGAGCCCTTCGGCGGTCGAGAGGACCATCAGCTCGGTGCCCTGGGTGTCGACACCTCCGGCGACCCGAAAGCCCGAGCGCCGGATCTGTCGGACGATCAATTCGGTCCGCGAGAGCGCGTCCGGGATGATCACGGCGCCGCCTTTTCCCAGCGATCCGAGGGCCGACTTCAGGACCTCGCCGAAGCTGGTTGTCGATGGTGAATAATCGAAGAATTTCAAGCTCTTGCCGAGCTTCTTTGCATGAGCTTCGAGAGCCTTTCGGACCCGCTCGCCGTAGCTGTTGGTCGGGACCAGCACGACGATCGGGCCCGACTGCGTGGCGGCTCGCTCGAGCAGAGCGTGGGCTCGCTGCTCGAGCGTCGGCGCGACCCCGCGTGCCTGGGCCATGCCCTCGCCTGGCAGCAAGAATCGGTCCTGTCCCGCGACCTCGATCGCGGCCCGGACGTTGGTCGCTCCGACTGGTCCAATGATCACCTCGGCACCGTCGGCGACCATGCGGTCGGCAGCCTTGCGGGAGGTCTCCGGGGTCGACCCGCTGTCGTGCCAGAGCACCGCGACGGGCCGCTCGCGCCCGAGCACGGTGACCGCTGCGACGGCGGCCGCGAGCTGAGCGTCGGCCAACGCCGCCAGCTTGCCGCTGCGCGGCAGCAGGATCCCGATCCGGGCCGGCAGCGGTCGGCAGCCGAGCACCCATGCGGGCGCCTGATCACCAGGATCGATCCCCAAGGTCGCGCGCAGGCAATCCGCCGCGTCGGGCCCGGGCGCCTGCGTGGCCAGCCGCTCGAGCGTGACCCGATCGAGCCCGACCACCAGCGCGGCGATCCGCTCTTCTGCATAGCCAGCCTCGGGCGAGTCGTTCCCCAGCACCTCGCGCCAGGCAACGAAGGTCTCGAGCGCCTTCTCCTGCTCGCCAGCGCGGTCGTAGGCGATCGCCCGGGCCCCGCGAAGCTCGTCGGAGGGCATCGCCTGGGCCTGCTCGAGCCACAGCAATTCGTCGAGCGCCCGAACCGGGTCACCGCCGCGGACCAACGCGAGCGCGAGCGTGCGATGCACCGCCTTGCTCAGGGCCTCATGCTTGGGGTCGTTCGTGGCGGAGTCCCCCAGCTCGCCGAGCTTGGCCAACGCCGCGTCCGACTGCGTGATGGCCTCGCTGTCGTCCCCGAGCAGGTAGGCGCGCTCGGCCTTGGCCTGCAGCGCCTGCACGTGCAGCTCGACCGGCGCATCTGGCTCGGCCAGCAGGGCATCGGCCGCCTGGGCCACCGAAGTGGAGCTCTTGTCACCTTGCTGTGCGTCGACCAGCGCCTGCCACTCGTCGCGCAGCTCGACCGGGACC
>CBFGLP010000914.1:0-3916 GCA_965649595.1 uncultured Myxococcales bacterium
CACCACCCGATGGGTGTAAACGCGTACAGATCTTGAACGGCGAAGGGCCCGAGTTAACACAAACCGGGCCCTTCGTCCTTTGGCCAAGTCTACGCGTTCAGCCGAGCAGCGACGCGAGCGGCGTGTAGGCCACGCCGGCCGGCTCGGCCACGCCCGCGATCGTGCACGCGCCGTCCCAGGTGTTGACGCCGTTGGCCAGGTGCTTCGACCCGCGCACGGCCGCCACGACGCCCTGATTGGCGATCTGCAGCGCATAGCCGAGCGTCGCGTTGGTCAGCGCGTAGGTGCTGGTCCGCGGCACGGCGCCGGGCATGTTGGCGACGCAGTAGTGGACGACGTCATGCAAGATGTAGATCGGGTTTTGGTGGGTGGTCGGGTGGACCGTCGCCACGCAGCCGCCTTGGTCGACGGCGACGTCGACGATGACCGAGCCCTTCTTCATCTGCTTGACGAGGTCCTCGGACACCAGCTTGGGCGCCGCGGCGCCAGGCACCAGGACCGCGCCGATCACCATGTCGGCGCTGCGGACCATCTTCTCGATGTTCTCGGGGTTCGAGTGGAGCGTCTCGATGCCGGTGCCGAACACGTCCTCGAGGTAGGCCATGCGCTCGGCGTTGACGTCGAGCACGGTGACCTGCGCGCCGAGGCCGATCGCGATGCGAGCGGCCGCGGTCCCGACGATGCCGCCGCCGATCACGGCGACGCGGCCGCGGCGGGTGCCGGGCACGCCACCGAGCAGCAGCCCGCGGCCACCGTTGGCGCGCTCGAGCGACCACGCGCCGACCTGCGGGGCCATGCGTCCGGCGATCTCGCTCATCGGGCGCAGCAGCGGGAGGCCGCCACGCTCGTCGGTGATGGTCTCATAGGCGATGCCGCGGACCTGCTTGGCCATCAGCTCGCGGGTCAGCTCGGGCACCGCGGCGAGGTGCAGGTAGGTGTAGAGAATCAAGCCGGCGCGGAAGAACCCGTACTCCTCCGGCAGCGGCTCCTTGACCTTGATCACCATGTCCGCCGCCCAAGCCTCGGCGGCGGTGTCGACCAGGCGAGCACCAGCGGCCACGTACTTGGCGTCTTCGAAGCCGCTGCCCTCGCCCGCGCTGCGCTGGACGACGACCTCGTGGCCAGCCTGGACCAGGGCGCGCACGCCTGCCGGCTGCATGCCGACGCGATACTCGTGGTTCTTGATCTCCTTGGGGACGCCGATCTTCATGCGCGCCGACTATAGGAGACCGGCCGGATCGCGAGCGACTCGTGGCCCGGCGCGGGCTCGTGTGGCGAGCGTGTGATCGCTGCTGCGCAGGCTCTAGACCGTTCTACAGGTGCTTTGGGTAGCCTCGCGCGGCGAGCAGACGGTCGGCCAGCTCGATGAAGCCGGTGACCTCGCGCTCGGCGGTGACGTACTCGGGCAGCGCGTCGAACCATGTCCGCTGCGCGAGCACGTCGGCGGTGCCGACGGTCAGGCCGAAGCGCTCGTCCACGAACAAGCCCCCGTCGTTCGGCGCGTCGCCGATCGTGACGACACGGCTCGCATCGATGCCTCGCTGCGCGAGCAGGCGAAGCAGGCCTTCGCCCTTGTCGGGTCGGCGTTCGGCGAGGTGGACGTGCACGTTCGACCAGATCAGGAACACGCCCTCGGCCTCGGCCAAGCTGCGCAGGCGCATGAGCTCGGCCTCATCGCGGCCGTCGCGCTCGAACGCGACATCGCCAATTCGGCAGAACGCATCACCGGTAGTTCGCAGGCCTGCGCCATGAGCCCGATTCAGGTGTTCACCTACTGCTCGCAGTCGAGCGGTGCTCGTCGGCGCACCGAGCCAGCGTGGGGCGTGGTCGGGCACGATCTCCAAGAGCCCGTTCTCGGCCACGCCAAAGCCGACTCCAGGCAGGTAGCGGCACAGACCGAGCACCTCGCCTGCCGGGCGACCGCTGATCGGGATCACCGTCACACCCGCCGCGAAGAGCCGCGCGAGCGCGTCCATCGACGCTGGCCCCAGCTTGCCCGCGCGGGTCAAGGTCCCATCGACATCGGTCGCGACGACCGAGATGGCGGCCAGACGCTCGCGCGGAGCCTCGACGAGGGGGCGTGGACGAGCGGCTGCTTCGCTGTCGTGCTCGGGTCCCGCGGGAGCTTGTGGGCTTGTCATGCTGTCTCGTGATACCGTCGCGCTCTACCACGATGGCCCTCGAGTTGCAGCCAGGCGACGTCTACGCCGGAAACATTCGGATCCTCGACGTCCTCGGCTCGGGCACCTTCGCCTGTGTCTACAAGGTCGACGTGCCTGGCTACGAGTCGCCCTTGGCCCTCAAGCTGACCAAGGAGCCGGTCACCGCTGGCGATCAAGCCCAGCGGGCGCTCCGCGAGATCACGATCCTGCGCTCGCTCAGCAACCCGCACGTGGTCAAGACCTTCGACTGTGGGCTGCGCCCCGACGGGCACATCTACATGTTGATGGACTTCCTCGACGGGCTGCCGCTCGACCACTGGCACGACTTCGAGCAGCCGCTCGCGCCCGCGCAGGCGGTCAGCCTGGTCCATCAGGTCTGCCTCGGGCTGGCCGAGGCCCACGCCAAGAACATCGTGCATCGCGATGTGAAGCCCGAGAACATCTTCGTCGAGCGCAGCGGCCACATTCGCTTGCTCGACTTCGGGCTCGCGCGCTCGTGGGACGGCTCGCCAGTGGTCGGCGTCAACGCGACGCGCCAGCACATGGTCGTCGGCACGCCTCACTACAGCCAGCCCGAGCAGCTCAAGACTCGCGTGCTGACGCCGGCGAGCGACGTCTACAGCATCGCGACGATCCTCTACGAGCTGCTCAGCGCCCGCTCGCCCTTTCACGCCGATCGCAGCCTCAACGAGATCAAGGCCGAGTATCGCAAGCAGCCGCTGATGTGGCTCAAGTGCCACGCCGACGCGCCGATCGTGCCGATCACGGCGCAGCCCTACTGCGGCAGCCTGCCCGAGGCGCTCGTGCGCGGGTTGATGCGCGCGCTCGACAAGGAGCCGACCAATCGGCCGCCCGACGCGGGCGCGTTCGCCAACTTGCTCGGCACCGTGTTGCATCGCGACATGGGGGTCCCCGTGGCCGCGAACCTGCGCATCCTGCATCCGGGCGAGAGGCAGCCCGAGGATCGGGTGTTCCTGCCTGGCTCCTACCGGATTGGTAGCGGCGAGCGCTGCGAGATCAAGCTGCGTCACGACGCGATCCTGCGCATCCACGCGGTGATCGAGTGGAGCGGGATCCCGAATCGGCCGCAGCTGCGGCCGGTGGTTGGGAACGGCTCGGTGACGGTCAACGACGTCCCGATTCACAAGCCGATCGATCTCGGGCCCGAGGACGAGTTCACGATCGGGCCCTATCGCATGGGCATCGCGTTCTAAGTCGCCGATGGCCGCCGCTTCCGCGTTCGCGTTCATCCTCGCGATGATGCTGCTCGGGCGCCTGCTGGCCTGGCGAGGCGTCTTGCCGGCGGACGCACCGAACGCGCTCAACATGGTCGTGCTCTACGTGTGCTTGCCGGCGGCGATCCTGCTGCACGCGCCGGCGCTGTCGTTCGAGCCGACGCTGATGCGCTTGATCGCGGTGCCCTGGCTGATCTTGTTGGTCGGGGCGCTGCTCGTGCTCGGCCTCGCCAAGCTGTTGAAGCTCGGACGGCCGCAGACCGCCGCGCTCTTGCTGCTCGTCACGCTCGGCAACACCTCGTTCCTCGGGTTCGCGTTGATCCCCGCGCTGGCCGGCGAGGGAGCGCTGCGCTACGCGGTCCTCTACGATCAGCTCGGCAGCTTCATCCAGCTCTCGACCTTCGGGCTCTTGGTGCTCGCGCTCTACGGCGGCGACGAGCGGCCCACGGTCCCGCGAGTTGACGGAGGGTCGGACAGGGGGCTCGCGGGACCCACGAGGACGGTCTGGGCGATCCTCAG
>CBFGLP010000915.1:0-3939 GCA_965649595.1 uncultured Myxococcales bacterium
ACGCAACCGTGTAGAGGATATCAGCTCGATGGCTCTCGTCGCAGCCCCCCACCTCGCCGCGTGAGCAACGCGGGATTCGGCGCGTGAGCCAGCTCGGCCGGATTTCGGTCCATCGACCCGCTTTGGGCTCTTCGACGCCCACGCCTGACTCGCAGCGGGCCTCGGCGCGCCCAGCTCCCGTGAGCTGTGTAGTTGCTCGATTCTGCCCGAGGCCCCCAGGACATGGCCGCCCTTGGCGCCCGCCGCTGTGGCGCGAACTGATAATTTGCGCCGACATGGCGCTCGCGACATCTCGACCTCTCAGCTTCGCCAGGCGGGTGACTCGGATTCCCGGACCGGAGGAGAAGGTCGAGCGCTGGCACGTATCACCGCTGGTCGATCTGTCCGCGTACGCGCTGAGCTGGCTATGGGTGCTCGCCCCTCTACTGGCGTTCGGACCAGCGCGAGAAGACTACCTCCTGCTCTACCTCGCGACGATCGCCCTGACGGACCTGCATCGCCACTTCGGCCTGCCCTACGTGTATCTCGACAGCCAGGTCCGCCGCCGCTATCCCGCCCGCTTCTGGTTGTTTCCTGCGTGCATGTTGCTCTGCGTCGCGCTGAGCCCCTGGCTGGACGACAGCGCCATCGTGCTCAGCACCGCAGACCTGTGCGCGGGCGTGGCCTTGCTGATCGTGCTGCTACAGGTGCTCCGGCGCGACGGTGGACCGAGCGCGATCCCAGCTCGCGAGCTGAGCGCGGTGCTCGGGACCTCGCTCGGCCTCGCGGCCCTGCTCCACCTCGGCGCGCGTGCCTGGCTGCCCGCGATCGATCCCGCGTGGGCATGGTTCGGCGCCGCGTTGTTCGCCGCGACCTGGTTCGACTGGCAGCGACTGCGTCAGCGCAATGACTCGACGAGCCCCGCTGGCGAGGCAGCCGAGCCACGAGCGCGACGCTTCACCGCATCGCTCTTGGTCGTCGCGCTGCTGGGCTTCGCGCTGCTAGCTGGTCCCTGGCTCGAGGCCCACCAACCCGAAGGCGGCCTCCCTATCACCTACGTGCTCGCGGCCGTCGGCGCCTTCGCGGCGCTGTGGAACTTCTGGCACGTGTACATGCAGAAGTACGGGATCATGCGGATGTACGCCGCCAAGGCGCTCGCGGCCCGCAGCCCGGCCGAGCGCTCGCGGCCCGAGCTGCCCGGCTGGAACGATCGATTCTTGGTCATCTGCTGGCTGCCGCTCTACTTCGCCTACTTGGGCCCGCTCTACCGCGAGATCGCCGTCGACTACTTCGACGATGCGTCCGCGGTCCTGCCCGGCTTCATCGATCTGCTCGAGCGCGCGATGCCAGTCACGATCCCACTGACGATCGCCGTGGTCGTCGTCGCGCACTTGCTGTGGCTGCGCGCCGAGTGGCGAGCCCACGGCCTGCGCAACGTCCCACGCTTGTGCATGGCCGCGGGCACCTCGACGCTGGCGCTGTGCTTCTTCGTGTTCGACCCCGTGAAGGTCTACCTCGCGTTCGCGTTCTCCCACGCGCTCGAGTACTGCGTGTTCGTGTGGGCCTTTCAGCGCAAGCGCTATAACGTGCAGCTCGAGCACCGCCCGCTGCTCGGACGGCTGCTCGCGCACCCGGTCGTGTTCTACGTCGGAATGGTGCTGCTCTTCGGGGTCGCGATCTTGCTGCTCAAGTACTGGGGCCGCTTCATCATGCCCGACGCCTCCCGGCCCGAGCTGCTCGGCTATCGCGTGTCCTATTGGCTGGGGTTCTGGGGCGTGTACCAGTCGATGGTGCACTTCTACTTCGACGGCTTCTTGTGGAAGATGCGACTGCCGAGCGTGCGCGCGAACCTCTAAGGCGATTCAAGGCAGCGTCTGCGACTCGAACAGCTCCGATCATCGAGGGCGACGCTTCGATGTCTTCACGCTCGGGCCACGGCCATAGACCGACAGGAACGCGCCCCCGCACTCGCAATTCATCAGGATGTCCGAGCGATGCCGGCCCTCGACGACGTGCGAGAGCTGGAGCATGACCCCCATGCCCTCCGCGAAGCTCCACCACAACACCTCTTCGAAGCCGTCGCCGTCGATATCGCTGACCCCCGCGACGTCGTAGCCCCCGCCGCCGACGCTCAGCTCGGACTCGAGCACCGCGACGAGCTCGCCGGAGCCATCGAGCGCCGCGAGGACTTGCCATCCGGGAAGGTCGAGGTCTTCGTTCCACTCCACCTCGAACACGGCGATCTTGTCGGCGTCGCCGAACCGCCCGGGCAGCTCCGCGACCGCGACCAACACGCTCTCCTCGGTGATGATCCCTTCCTCGACGATCTCCCTGAGCCGTCGTTGCACCTCCTTCGCGGCCTTTCGGGTCGACTTCGAAGGCGGGTGCAAATCACGATGCTCGAGCTTGGCGTCGGGCGGGAACACGTGGTCCTTGGCGACCAGCAACATCATCGACTCGTCGGGCATCCGAGCGCCCTCCCGCTCCAGCTTGGAGCGCTCGCCCGTCGTCCAGGTCGCGGCTCCGTAGCGGTCGAGCACTCGCAGAGGTGTACCCGGCGGCACACAGGGATCAGGCCCCAAGGGGTCACCGATCCAGCGCGCATGAGAATCGCACGAGAGATGGAGCCCGCGCTCGGGCCTGTCCGCGTCGTACCAAGCGACGGCGAGGTCTTCGCTGATGTCTGCGAGCGGGGTCGGCTCGGGGGTCGGAGATGGTTCCTTCGTCGGGACCGGACCCGGCGGGCTCGCCTGGCTATCGCCGACCGAGGGCGTTGGCTCGACGACCGACGCTTCAACCGTGGGTTGCTCGATCGTGGGTTGCTCGATCGTGGGTTGCTCGTCGCCTGGAGCCGCGGGCTTCGTGCACGCGAGCACGGCAACGAGCAACACTAGCGACACCCCGCTCCGCATCATGCCCCGAGGTTGGCACGTCATCGTGAGGGGCTACAAGCACTCCAGCACCGCAGGTCGCACCCGTGCCGACATCGACCCCGTCGCTTCACTCACGTATTTGCGCCGGATATCAATCGATATTTTCTTCGCTCGAATCATTGACAGCCCACTTCGATTGAACTAAATCAACCGTGCGGCCTGAGCCGCATATTGGAGCCCGAGATGAACGCGTCGATGCAATCCGTCTTCGTCAGCCCCGTGGGGGCTGAGAGGACCAGGCTACGCCAGCTGCCCCTTGTCGAGGGCCGGCTCAGCCTGCGGTTGCGTCCGCTTCGTACCAGGCTCAGGCTGCGTCGGCTCCCGCGTACGGGACGCGCCCTCTGATTCGACATCTCCAGGCACTGGCCTGCTCGAGCTGTCGATCGACTTGGGGCAAGACGCCGCGCCGATGCTCGCGCGGGGGAGACATCCCGAAGAGCGTCCAGCGATTCGAATCGCAGGGTTGCGTCGCACCACGACGAAGCAATCGCAGAATGTTCATGCCTGCAATAGGGTGTGACGATTCGAATCGATGCAAATAACCACGGAGTGTTAGCTCAGGGGAAGAGCGGTCGGCTTCTACCCGACGGGACGTGGGTTCGATTCCCTCACACTCTACCAATGGGGCTTTAGCTCAGAGGAAAGAGCGCTTGGTTGCGGACCAAGCGGTCGGAGGTTCGAGTCCTCCAAGCCCCATCTGCCGAGATACGCAAATTGGAGCAGCGGCCCGCCTCAAAATCGGGTGTTTGCCGGTTCGACTCCGGCTCTCGGTACGAACCAATCTCATGGGGCATTGGCGCAGAGGAAGCGCGCTTGGGTGCGAACTAAGAGGTCGGAGGTTCGAGTCCTCCATGTCCCATACGCCCATCATTCGCCGAAGTACGCAAACAGGAAAAGCGGCTCGTCTCAGGTATGAGTGTTTGCCGGTTCGATTCCGGCCTTCGGTACACGCATTCGCGCATATCGCCCGCGCAGCGGGCTATAGACAGAACGTGAGGGAGGGGGTCCTAGACGGGCTTTGCCCGGC
>CBFGLP010000916.1:0-16804 GCA_965649595.1 uncultured Myxococcales bacterium
CTGCGATCCAAGTCTCCCAATCGAGGATATCGCGCTACTCACGGGTGTGAACGCGTACTAGAAGTCTTGCGTACCTTCGAGTAATTCGAATCGAGTGATGGCAGAGCCAATCTGCGTCACGATAGATGTCGCATTTGCGAAAGTTGATTCGACATTGTTACGCGAGCGCGCGTTGGCCTCGGGCGAATCTGCTTCGACTGCAATTCTATCAATGTTAGGGCATGTCCGAATGATCGTCGTCGCGCTCGCGGATGCCCTCCGCCTCGACGACCTTCGCCGCGTGCTCGCAGCCACGCTCGCGCAATTGCAGGAGCAGCGACTCCTCGACTGCCCGCACGCTCGGCTCGAGCGAGAGATCGAACGCCCCACCGACCACGAAAGCACATACCTCGCAGTGCATCCCACAGGTCACGAGCGCGAGCGGATTGCTCGAGTCGCCGAGCACCGTGAACGCACCGTGGATCACCACAGCAGCCGCCCGCCGGGCCGCGATCCGGGCGTTGGCCTCGGCAACCTGGCTCACGAGATCGGGGCTCGGGAGCTCCGCCAAGGTCAGTCCTTGAGGATCTGCCGCACTACCAGCGCCTCGGCCTGCTCGCGCGGGACCGGCCGCGAGAACAAGTAGCCCTGCGCCTCGGCGCAGTCGAGCACGTCGAGCACCCGCGCCTGCTCTTGAGTCTCGACGCCCTCGGCGACCACGCCCATGTCGAGGTTGTGGGCGAGCCCGACGATGCTCGGCACGATCGCCGCCTTGCGATCGTCGCGGCCGACCATGTCGACGAAGGACTTGTCGATCTTGAGCCCGTTGATCGGGAACCGGTGCAGGTAGCTCAGCGAGCTGTAGCCGGTCCCGAAGTCGTCGATGTAGATCTGGACCCCGAGCGCGCGCAGGTCGGCGAGCGTGCGCTGGGCGACCTCGGCCTCGTCGATCAACGTGCTCTCGGTCAGCTCGAGCTTGAGCCGCTGCGGCTCGAGGCCCGAAGCTTCGAGCACCCGGGCGATGTTCTCGACCAGGTTGCCGGAGCCGAGCTGGTGCCCGGACAGGTTGACGCTGATCGTCAGGGCCTCCGCCTCGGGCAGCTCGCGGCACCACTGGGCCATCTGAATGCACGACTGCGCGAGCACGAAGTCGCCGATTGGGACGATCAGGCGGGTGTTCTCGGCCAAGCGGATGAACTCGACCGGACCGACGACGCCGCGCTTGGGATGGTTCCAGCGGACCAGCGCCTCGAAGCCGGTCAGCCGCCAGTTTCGCAGCGCGACGATCGGCTGGTAGTAGACCTCGAACTCGTTGCGCTCGACCGCGCTGCGCAGCTCGGCCTGCATGCGCAAGGTGTTGTAGGCCTCTTGCCGCATGCCGGCGTGGTAGGTCGAGCTGCGCGAGCGGCCGCGAACCTTGGCGCGGTTGCAGGCCGCGTTGGCGTCCCCGAGCACCTCTTCGGCGCTGGCGTAGCCGCCCGCACTGTTGGCGATCCCGATCGAGACGGTGGTGGTGATCTGTTGCTCGGGCAGCCCGAAGGGCCGCCGCAAGCTGCGGTGGATCGCCTCGGCCAGCTGATCGGCCTCGTCGAAGTGATCGATGTCGTCGAGCAGGATCGCGAACTCATCGCCGCCGTAGCGGCAGACCAGCGCCGAGTCGTTGACGCAGCGACGCAGGCGATGAGCGAGCTGGACCAAGAGCGCGTCGGCGGCCGAGATGCCGATGCTGTCGTTGAGCACTCGGAAGCCGTCGATGTTCAGGAACAGGACCGAGAAGTGATAGTCGTCGTCGAGCTTCGAGCGGTTGATCGCCTGGTTGAGCCGAGCGGTCAGCGTGCGGCGGTTGGGCAGGCCGGTCAGCTCGTCGAGATCGATCGGGACGTCGTGGAGGTGCAAGCTCCAGCTCGCGCGCTCGAGCACGAAGCGGAGCGTCCGCTCGATCACGCGGGCGTCGAGATCGTCGGGGCCGAGCGCGTCGTCGGCCCCACGCAGACGGATCATGTCGAGCGTCAGCGAGGTGTCGTCGTGCACGGCGATCAGCGGGCAGTCGCGCTCGACCGGCAGCAGATCGATGTCGACGATCAGCGCGTCGATGATGATGCCCGCGTCGCGGAGCCGCGCGGTGTCGATGCGATCGGAGATGACCGGATCGAAGATCAGCTCGCGCGACTGCTTGAGCAGCTCGGCGATCCGCTCGGCGAGCGGACGCTCGACGCAGATCAGCACCCGCGTCGCACGGCTCGAGCCTTGGCGATTTCCATCACCGAGCACGGTGCTGCGCCTCCGCTCGCCCGCTCCCACAAACACACCAAATTCCAGCGGCCCAGCTCGGCTGGGCGCCCCCTTGCGGATCTCGAGCGCGACGCGAATTGGGAAACGACAAAGTCCCTGCCATTTCACGGGGTTCGGGACGCTGCCGTCAAGCCCTCGCAGGTGAATCTAGTGTCGCCGCGTCCTTTGGATCGAGAGGGTTTCGCGCAGAAGCTCGCGCTCGTCGATTCGCTTGTTCGCCCCGCGACTGCGGGAGGCGTCCCACCAATTGGCCGGGGTGCTCCTCGGATCAGCGCCCCGCCTCGAGCAGCTCGGGGTGGGGCACGAGATCCAGACGCACGCGCGAAGCCTCGCGCGCTTCGTCCTCGGAGATCATTCCACGGACACGCAGGCGGCGAACCTGCAGACGCAGGTGTTCCCTCCACTGCGCATCCACGCGGCCATGCGCGAAGCGGCGGCTGTAAGCGACCGGCGCAGGGGCGAGGCTGGCGAGGTGCAGCGCCTCGATCAAGTCGAGCTGCTCGGGCCGCTTGCCGAAGTGGTAGCGGGCGGCCTCTTCGACGCCGTGGATCTCCGGCCCGAGCTCGATGACGTTGAGGTAGACCTCGAGGATCCGCTGCTTGTCGATGCGTCGCTCGAGCTCGACGGTCAGCAGCGCCTCGACCAGCTTGCGAGCGATCGAGCGATCGATCCCCAGCCACAGGCTGCGGGCGGTCTGCTGGCTGATCGTGCTCGCGCCCCGAGCCACGCGCCCAGCCAGGAGATCGTACCAGAACGCCTTGTCGAGCTGATCACGATCGAAGCCGTCGTGATCCCAGTAGCGCCAGTCCTCCAAGATCACGAACGCGAGCGCGAGCTCGGGCACCTCGCGCAGCTCGACGTAGCCAGCGTCCCCAGGTGCCAACACGCGTCGCTTGTCACGACCGCTGCCGGTCGAGAACGCGTGGTGGTAGGGACCCGTGAGGCCCTCGACGTCGATCGCCGGGCCGAGCCGAACCACCTCGCACTGCTCGAGGAAGGGGAACTCGAATTCGAGCGTGCCTGGACGCGCGAAGTTGCCCTGCTCGTAGTCCCGATCGAAGGCATGCTCGCGCTCGTCGGTCAGGTACTGCTCACGAGCCTGGTCGAGCGCGGCGAAGTCGAGATCGAGGCCCAAGCGGGCGGCGAAGCTGCCGGCGAGCTCGGTGCCGGCGAGCACGGGAGCGGTCCCCTCGGGCAGGGCCGCGAGCACTTCCTGGCAGCGGGTCTCGGGCAGCTCGAGATCGACCTCGAGCCCCTCGCTATCGAGCTGGGCGCCTAGCTGGACCTGCACGCCCTGATGACCGAGCAGCAATTGGGCGGCCCGGGTCTTGCCGGTCTTGGCGATCTCGCCGTCGATCGTGAGCGGGCCGAAGTGGACCGCGCGTGCGGCCAGCCGGGGATCGTCGAGCACCAGCTCGCGCAGCTCGACCCGATCGAAGCGGGCTCGGGTGTGCTCGGCCGAGCGCTCGATCTCGACCACACCGCTGAGTCGAGCCTCGCCAACCGCCGGACGCTTGGGGCTCGAGCTGTGGCCGAGGAATTCGAGCAGCGGATCGAGGAGCGCGAGCGGGAGCGCGTCGGCGTCGAGGCGCAGGCGATCGAGCCGCTCCTCGCTGTCCTTCGCGCCTCGCTGGCCACGTCGGATGGTCACGCTCGCACGACCTCCACCCGGCTCGATCAGATCGAACGCGGCGGTCGCGGCTCCAGCCAGACCTTCGAGCCGCAGCTCGCGGGCGACACCCTTTGGATCGAGCACGACGGGGCCGGCCAGCTCGAGCTCCAACGGAGCATCGGGCTGGGGCGCCTCACCGGCGACGTGGAGCTCACCCGCGATCCACGGTCGGGTCGCCGTGCCGAGCGTGATCGCGGCTTCGGCCACGACGCTGCCGTCGTCGGCGATCGCGAGCGTCGGATCGTCGGCGCGGAGATCGAGGCCTTCGCGCAGCGTGACGCTGACCTGACCCCGGGTCACGACGCGGACGGGGACACCGTGGAGGCGATCGACGAGGCGCGCCAGCTCGGCGCTCACCGGATCGGTGGCAGGTCGGGCCTCGGCGGCGGGAGCCGGCTGATTGATCGTCGAGGTCGGAGCGGGGGACGGGGACGAGGGCGACGCGACCTTCGCGGGTGCAGGGGTCTTGCCGCGCCAGACCGCGCGCAGGCCCTCGACCTCGATCACCAGCGCGTCCTGACCAGGGCGGATTCGGATCCGGTCGGCGTGCACATCCGCGCGGCCACCCGCGATCGTGCGCGAGAGCCCGCGCAGCTCGAGGCCGGCGAGGTCGAGGTCGATCGCAAAGTCGTCACCTCCGGCGAAGCGATTGCGCAGGCGCTCGCGGACCTCGGTCTCGGCCCAGGCTGGGGCAGCCGCGAGCCCGCTCGTGACGATCAGGCCCAAGCCGAGCCCGAGCCGACGCAGCCAACGACCACGACGCGCCCGGACGGATGGGGCGGTCGCGCGCGACGACCGAGACGAGAGCGGGGGCGAAGTGGGCATCGGGGAGCCAGACCTCAGGCCGAGAGCGAGGCGGGAGCGTGGGGGCGAGCGCGGTCGCTGGCGACCAACACCTTGGCGAGCAGCTCGGCGGTGGTCATCCCTTCAGCCCGGGCCACGCGCCCGACCACCGAGTCCCGATGCAGAGCTGGCAGCGGCTCGACCTCGAGCACCACCTCGTTCTCGCGGGCGCTGCAGAGCAGATCGACGCGGGTGGGACCCTCGCTCAGGCCGAGGCAGGCGGCCGCGCGCAGGGCCAAGTTGGCGAGGCCCTGCCGACGCAGCTGCGAGATCGAGGGCGGGCAGACCATCGCGCGGGTCTGGAGGCCCGAGTCCGTCCACGTGCGCGCGACCTCGATCATGCCGAGCACTCGCCCGCGCAGGACGACGACGTCGACCTCGATGACGGGCGCCTCTACGCTCAGGTCGCGCTCGATCAGCCACTGCGAAGGATCGTCGACTGCGGCCAGGGCGTTCTCGAGCGACGCCAGCGAGTCGAGCCGGACGATGCCTCGCCCGCCGGACCCCTGGCGCGGCTTGAGCAAGCAGGGCCAGCCGAGCCGCTCGATCGCGGCCAGGTCGAGGCCCGCGAGGGCCAAGCTGGTCGGAACCGGGATGTTGTGATGAGCCAGCTGCGCGCGGGCCCGAACCTTGTCGTACGCCCTCGCGAGGGTCTCGGCCGAGGGTCCGAGGACCGGGAGACCCGCCGCCCGGGCGGCCGCGTGGATCGATCCAGACCCGCCCGCCGGACCGCTCGCGCACACGAGCAGGCGCTCGCACGCGTGGGCACGGGGGCTGGTGAAGCTCGAGGGGGAGAGCAGCCGGGCATCGATGCTCAGGGTCGCGGCCGCTTCCTGAAGATCCCGGGCGCTGCGCCAATCGTCGTGGATCGCCTGCAGCTCGTTCGAGGCCGCCACCGCGGACGCGGTCAGCGTCGCGGAGGAGGCGCTCGGCGTCACAGGGTCGGGGACGACGATGCCGATCGTGAGGGCACCCATCGCTCGCGCGCTAGCAGGACTTGCCAACGCACCGCAAATTTTTGGATAGTTCTGGTGGTCGATCCGCGCCTGCTCGTCTCGACGAGCCACGCAGGGCTTCGTCGGCCCGTCCGGGCCGAAGGCTCGCGCACGAAGTTGGCGCCGCGGGTTGCCGAGCCGGCGCTCGGAGCTGCCCAGCCGCCGGGACCGACATCAGCCTGAGCGAGCGCGTCGGGGCAAGGCTCGCTCCCGGCCTCACGAGCTTCCTCGCGACTGCTTCCGACGGGCGAGCGAGCACCGAGCGAGCACCCACCGGGATCCCTATGACCTTCCTGGAAGCCGCGATCGAGATCCTGCGAAACGAGCGGGATCCCTTGCATTTTAGCGAGATCACTCGCCGAGCCGTCGAACGCAAGCTCCTGTCCCACGTGGGGCGGGATCCGGAGGCGGCGATGCAGACCTGCCTCAACTCGGCGGTCCGCAACAACACTCACGAGGGCCTGTTGGTCCGCGGCAAGCCGGGCCATTACAGCCTCCGCGCGGGCGCGTCGTTGCCCGACCTCCCGCCGCCGCCAGCCAGCCGCGCCCGAACCCTGCCCGAGGTCGGTGTGTCGAACGAAAATTCGAGGAAATCCAAAGGCTTGGACAGGAAAACCTCGACGCCTTCGAGGCTCTCTGCGGCCCCCCGTCGCGCTGACGACGACGAGGGTTCGGTGGCCGGAGGGGGAGACCAGGGCGACGGTGGTGGCGACGACGGCGACGCCAAGCGTCGCAAGAAGCGGTCCAGCCGGTCGTCGGCGGTCGAGGTGCCGACGCGCAAGCGGAGCGCCCGGGGGCGTGGACGCGGCAAGACGGCGCGCGAGCGGTCGGAGGACGACGAGCGCGAGCCGGCCGAGCCCACGCCCGACGCGGTCGAGGCCGAGCCGATCGAGGACGCCAGCGACGACGAGGGGACCGATGCCGACTCGCTCGAGTCCGACGAGGCGGACGAGCCCAACGAGGTCGACGGCGACGACGAGGAGGACGAGGCCGAAGACGTGCCGCTCGTCCCCATTGGCGGACGCCTGACGCCTGCGAGCCTCGACCCGAGCAAGGTCCGCTTTCGTGGGCCCGAGGGGTCGGGCCTCGAGTCCGAGACCGACATTGCCCTGGTGATGGCCAACGCCATGTCCCGACTCGTCGAAGAGCGACCCGAGCTACGACAGGAACTCGAAGCGATGCAGCAGCGACCGACCCCGACCCAAGAGCTGGTTCGCCCGGCCTCGGTGTCGTCGGTGTCGGGCTCGAGCTCGGGCACGCTTCCTGGGGGCACCGAGGTCGTCGAGGTCCGCTCTCGCCGACGCGAGGATCGCTTCGAGCAGGGCTTCGTCGGCTCGTCCGGGCCGAAGGGAGAGCGCGGGCCCGCACGCGAGGCCGAGGACGAGCGGGGGGGCCGTCGCCGTCGTCGCCGTCGTCGCCGCTCCAGGCGGGTCGATTGGTCGGAAGGCGGGGCGTCCCGAGCTCCGGGAGCCCGCAGCGACGAGCTGCTCGACAAGGTCGCCACCGTGCTGACCGAGGCCGGCACTCGCTCTTTGCACGTCCGGCAGATCGCCGAGACGCTGGCCAGCCAGAACGTGCTCGGTGGCGAGATCTCGGAGATCGAGCGGGCCGTCACCGCGGCGTTGCTGCTCGACGTCCACCGCCGGGGCGAGGCCTCGCGCTTCGCGGTTCGGGGTGACGCTCGCTACCAGCTCCGCGGCAGCCGACTCCCGGAAAAGGCCGCCGCAGCCGAGCACGCGGCGCGGCGGGCCATCCTCGTGCTCGAGAGCGAGACGGAGAAGCAACTCATCTTGTGGTTACAAGCACTTGGGGCTCGTGCCCTCGAGTCGCTCGTGAGGATTTGGTTGGAGCGGGAAGACTACGCGCTCGCGGCCACGCTCCCGCCCTCGCGTGGGCTCGGCAAGCTGATCGCCGAGGACCCCGAGGACGAGGACGGTCGGACCCTCGTGTTGATCGTGCCGCGCAAGACCGCGCTCGAGCCCAAGCTCTGGGACGGCGAGGCCGAGCGCAACGCGTGCGCCTCGACGCTCGTGTTCGCGATGGGTGAGGGCGAGGAGTCCAGCTTTGGTGACACCCGGGTGATCGGCGCGACCGAGCTCGCGCGCTGGTTGCTGCGCAACCAGATCGGTGTGCGGACGATCAGGTTCGAGGTCCCGGTGCTCGACGCCGATCTGATCGAGGCGGTCGCCGGGCTCGACACCTGATTGTTGAGTCAGGCGCCCATGTCCGAAGACCAACCTCCCTTGCGCGTCAGCTGGCTCGGTCGTGAGGCCTTCGCGCCCTGCTTGGACGAGCAGCTGCGCATCCGTGATGGTGTGGTCACGGGTTCAGAGCCGGAGACCTTGCTGCTCGTCGAGCACCCACCGACCTTGACCCTCGGTCGTCGCGGTCGACGCGAGGACATCTTGTGGTCCGACGAGGCGCTCGCGTCCGCGGGGGTCGCGGTGTGCGAGACGCCGCGCGGTGGCGAGGTGACCCTGCATGCCCCAGGGCAGCTGGTTGCCTACCCGATCGTCCGAGTGGGTCGGCGGATCCGCGAGCACATCGTGCGCCTCGCGGAGGTCACGATCGAGCTGCTCCGCGAGCTCGAGATCGACGGGACCGAATTCCGCATGGAGCACCCGGGCGTGTGGCGCGGCGAGGCCAAGCTGGCGTCGATCGGGATCCACATCAGCCGCGGGGTCTCGGTCCAGGGGATCTCTATCAACCTCGACGTCCCACCACTGCTCTTCGGTGCGCTGGTCTCGTGCGGCATGCCGCAGGTCGAGATGACGAGCGTGGTCCGCGTTCGCCCGCAGGTCTTGCCGCCCATGGAGGAGCTAGGCCAACGGTGGGCGCGAGGGTTTGCGGCGAGCGCTGGTTATCGACTGCTCGGCCCTGACGACTGATCCTCACCGACGGGGCGACTCCGATCCTGGCTCCTCATCGATGGGCGGTTGTTTGCCCCCACCGTCTAGCTCGTGCGAGAAGCGGACGCGGATCCTGCTATGGTCCGAGGCGACCAGGCGCTCGCGCCCCCGACCCTCGGCGCTCACGGCATGGCTCTTCGGATCCACAGCGACGAACCCGGGTGCTCGCGCCCGAGGGGCAGCGTGGCCCAGCTCGGGTCGACGCTCGTTCGCTCCGGATCGAGGCTCGCCGTCGGGCTCGCGCTGCTCGTCCTCGGGGTCGTGTCGGCGTGCACCAAGGGAGAGCCGGCGCGCGACGTCTATGAGGTCCGACTGATCAGCATCGACGGTCACGGGGGTCCGGCGGTGGATGAGGATCGCGTCCGTGCGATCTTCCGTCGCTCGCTCGACGCGGTGCCTAGCTTCGAGGTCGCCGAACGCGATCAGCGGAGCGGACATCGCGTGCACACGCTCGCCGCTCGGCTCGAGTACCGCGAGCTGCCCGACTCGCGACGCGATGACTCCGAGCAGGGTCGCGACCTGCTCGTCCGTCTGGTGGTCGAGACTCCAGCCGAGCTCGACGCGGAGCTAGGTGAGGAGGGGCTCGACGTCACGGTCCTGCTCGAGCGCTCCGCGGACGAGGTCGAGCTCGGCGAGGATCTGCAGCTCGCCGCGGACCGGCTCGCCGCGATCATCCAGGCCCGCACCGATCTCGCCCGCCGCACGCCCGGTGCGGTCGGTCGGCTGCTCGAGTCGGCGGACCCCGAGCTGCTCGTGATGACGCTCGAGTGGATCCGCGAGCACGCGGACGCCGAAGAGGCCCGCGTCGCGGCCGATCGAGTGGCCGAGCTGATCAATCAAGATGACGAGCGGGTCGGGCTGCTGGCGATCGAGGTGATCGGAGCGATCGGTGGACCCGAGCACGTCGCGCCCTTGCTCGAGCGGATTCGGCTGACCGATCCTGGCCAGGTCTACCGTACCTACGACGCGCTCGCGCAGCTCGGCGGACCCGAGGCGATCGCGTTCCTCGAATTCGCCGCGCGCAACGAGGACGTGCCCGAGTCGCGCCGCGCCGCGGAGCAGGCTCTCGCGCGAATCGCCAGCGGACAGACCGAGGTCGCCACTTCCGATCGGGCCCCTGCGGGCCGAGCGACACTTACTCGAGGGCATCGATGATCCAGCTCTCTCTCGTCTCGTTGGGGGCCACGCTCGCGTTGCTGGCTCCGCCGACCGAGCCCCCGCCGACCGAGCCTTCGAGCGAGGAGGCGGTGCCGGTCGTCGCCGATCCCTCGCCGCCGCCGACCGAGCCAGCACCCGAGGTCCGTGATCCCGTCGAGGTCCAGACCGACGTCGAGCAGGGCCGCGGCGATGTCCCCACGCCCGAGCAGGTTCAAGAGCGCACGCAACATCCACGAGGCAACCCGACCGCTCCTCCGCCGAGCGCCAACGCGCGTCCGAGCGAGGGCGTGTACGCGGTCGGGAGTGGTGCGGTCGCGCCCTTGCCTCCGCCGCCTCCTCCGGTCTCGCCCTCGGCGATCCCCCGGCTCGACTGGCGCGGCGTCGGCTGGCTCGCGGTTCGCCTGGCGTTCACCGGACCGATCGGCGGAGAGATCCCGGCTCGCACGACCGTGGTCTCGTTCGGCGGCGGCCTCGAGGGCGGCTGGCGGATCAACCAAATGGTCGGCATCGGGACCGGCTTCACTCGGCAGCCGCACGAGATCTCGCGCCAAGAGGTCGAGAGCATCCCCGCCGTGATCGTGCAGCGCGGCTACATGACGGCGTGGGACATCGCGTTCGTGCGGGTCTTCGCGCCGGTCCGCGGACGCGTCGATCCATACATCGACCTCGGCGGTGGCCTGGCCTTCCTCGATCCCGCGCTCGAGCGCACCTCGAAGCTCGGCGGCACCGCCCGCGCGAGCCTCGGGTTCGACGCGTGGCTGACCAAGAACCTCACGCTGGGCCTCGCGGGCATCTATCGCCTCAACGTCGTCGAGGACACGCTCGGTCACTCCCTGCAGGGCGTGATCGAGCTCGCCGTTCACTGGTAGCCGCTCGAGTCGGCGAGTCAGCGCGCTTGCAATTGCATGGGCGCGCCGCCGTCGATGTGGAGGGTGAAGAGCGGCCGCGGCCGATAGCTGACGCCGGCTACCCGACGCAGGCGATAGCGCTGGGCGACGGTTGCGAGGATCAGCTTGGCCTCGATCAGCGCGAGCTGCTTGCCGATGCACAGCCGGGGCCCTGCGCCAAACGGGAGATAGGCGAAGCGCGGTCGCTGATCCTCTCGCTCGTCGGCGAAGCGATCGGGATCGAAGCGGTCCGGCTGCGGCCACAGCTTCGGGTCGCGGTGGACCACCCATGGGCTGACGAACACCGCCGACTTGGCCTCGATGCGGTAGCCACCGAGGGTCTGCTCGCCGACTGGTTGGCGCGCGAGCATGAACGCCGAGGGGTAGAGCCGCAGGGTCTCGTCGAACACCTGCTGCATGTAGCGGAGCTTGGGCAGATCCTCCGCGCTCGGCGAGCGCCCCGCGAGCACGGCGTCGAGCTCCGCGTGCATGCGCTGCTCGACCTCCGGGTGCTCGGCGAGCAGCAGCCACGTCCAGGTCAGCGCGGTCGAGGTCGTCTCGAAGCCGGCGAAGAAGGTCATCAGGATCTGATCGCGCAGCAGCGAGTCGCTCAAGGCTTCGCCGGTCTCGGGATCGCGGGCAGCCATCAACAGCCCCATCAGGTCGCTGCGCTCTCGGCCACTCGCGAGCTCGCGCCGACGCTCGTCGATCAGCGCGCCGACGATCGCGTCGATCACCGCGAGCGCCCGTCGCAGCCGCAGGTTCGCGGGCGTGGGCCAACCGGCAGGCAGCCGGATCGGCGAGAGGATGCGCTGCGTGACGTACTCGTTGATCGTGGTCCAGCTGCGCAGCAGCGGATCGAGCCGCTCGCCGAGCCCTGCGCCGAACATCGCCCGCACGAACACCTCTTGGGTCAGCCGGGCCATCTCGAGCGCCATCTCGACCGGGCGACCGGCCGCGGCCTCGGGCTCCCAGCGCTGACAACGTCGCTGGATCTCTTCGAGGATCAGCGGCACCAAGCCCGCGAGTCGCTCGCGAGTGAAGGCCGGCTGCATGGTCCGGCGCAGCATCATCCACCGCTCTCCCTCGGCGAACAGCAGACCCTCGCCGAACGCGGGCCCACCCGCGGCGATGAGCACGTCGTCACGAACGAAGTCGCGCCAGCGAGCTTGGAGGACCTGTCCGACGAGCTCGGGCTCGGTGACCAGGTAGGCGAGCGTCGGGCCGAGCGTCCCGAGCCGGACGATGCCACCCCACTCGCGCGAGGTCTCGGCGAGGAAGCGGAGCATGTCCCGCTGCATGGCCATCCCGAGACCCACGAAGGGCAGCAACTTGGGACCGGGTGGTGTGGCGGGCTCGGTGGCTGTCATGTGCCACCAACTCTGTCATGAGTCGCATATCGCCTGCCATTGTTGTTGCAGGCATGACAGAGATGTCAGTTTGGCTGCCAACTCGGATCTAACGGCGCTTGGTCGCGTTGGCGATACCGAGCCGCTCGAAGCTGGCCGATCTTTGCGCAGACAACTTCGTGATGATCGCCTACGATAGTGTCAGGTACTCCCAGACTGATTTGTCACCCCGATGATCTCTGCCGCCAATCTAGTTGGCAAGTTGGCTCCCCGCTTCGCTGACATCCGCCGCCTCGGTCGAGGCGCCGAGGGTGGCACGTGGATCGCTCGAGATGCCACGGGACGTCCGGTGGTGCTCAAGCACGTCCCGGCTGCGCGGCGAAACAGCTTGGCCCGCGTGTTCGAGGTGCTGCGTGGCGTCGCCTCGCCACATCTGCCCGCGGTGCTCGAGCTGGTTGGCGATGGCGAAGGCGGAGCGTGGTTGGTCACCACCTACGTCGACGGTGAGCCGCTCGGGCCGGGGCCGGTGCCGCTCGAGCAGGCGCTCGCCGAGGTGATGGGTGTGGCGCATGCCCTCGCGGCGATCCATGGGCTCGGCACGCATCACGCCGACGTCAGCGCCAACAACGTGATCGTGATGCCGACCCGTGGCGTGGTGCTGACCGATCTCGGCCAGCTCGGCGGGGTCGACTGCGGCACGCCGGGCTTCCTCGCGCCCGAGGTGCTGCGTGGAGGTGGTGGTCCGGCGGCGGATTGGTTCGCGTTGGCCAGCGTGCTGGTGCTGCGCTTGTTCGGACAGGTGCCTTGGCGACGGCCGGAGCGGCTGCTCGAGCTGGCCAGGTCCGCGGATCCGAGCGCCGAGGTCCGTCGACGCCTGCACGCGCTCGCCGACGCGGCCGAGGTCGACTTGCCCGGGCCGGTCGCCGCGTTGCTCGAGCGCTTGCTCGATCCGGATCCGCAGAGGCGGGTCAGCGATCCTCGCACGATCGTCGCGCGCCTTCGCCAGCTGCACCGCGCTTGCTCGACCGGCGAGCTGACCCGCGCGGGTCCTGCCTGGTGGTTACCGAGCCGCTGGCCCTTCGTGCTCGAGCCGGATCAGGCGAGCGAGCTCGACTCGTTGGTCGCCGAGCTGGCGGCGGGCCGCTGTCGCGTGCTCGCGATCGCGGGCCCGAGCGGGAGCGGGCGCGGGCGGGTGGTCGAAGAGGTGATCCAGCGCCTGCAGCTGCTCAGCACCCGGGACTCGCCACTCGGAGGCTCGGATCGAGACACCGACTCGGATGCTGTTGGCTCGGCTCGGGTGGTCGCGCAGACGACCGATCCTTCGAGCCTCGCTCAGGAGCTCGGCGCCGAGGCAGGCGGCGACTGGATCGACGCGTGGTTGGCTGCCCCGAGGCAGCACGACTCGGCGCCCGTGTGGGGGTTGCTCTCGCCGCCGCACTGGCCGGGGCGCTTGCACGGCGCCGAGCTGCGCGCGGCCGTGCTGCGTGCGGGCGCGAGCTTGGGCGCAGAGACCTTGGTGCTCGTGGTCGATCAAGAGCTCGGTCGGCGCTTGCACGACGCTCGCGAGCTCGAGCCGGGCACGACGCTGCGCGTGCTCGAGCTCGAGCCCTGGTCACTCCCACGCGTGCAGGCGTGTCTGCGCGCGGTGGTCGAGGAGCCCGAGCATGTCGATCCCCAGCATCTCGATCGTTGGGCCCGGGTCTGCCGCGACGTGACCGGAGGGTGGCCCGCACGCGTGATCCGAGCGATCGAGGCGTGGGCGCGGGCAGGCGTCGACGATCCGGACCCGGCCGCGCTCGAGCGCGCGTTGATCGAGGCGGGCAGCGAGCCGCTGCTCGATCCGCAGACGGCTCGCAAGGTGCTCGATCGCTGCTGGGGTCTGCCGGTCGAGCTGCCCGCGAGCTTGTGCAAGGGATCGGGCGAGCCGCTCGCGAGCGTGGTCGCGGCGGCGCGGCTGAGCTTGGGTGAAGGCGGGGCGCGAGACGGTCGACGCTCGCGGGGCGGTGGCTCGGACAGGGGGATGCTGGGCTTGCTCGCTCGGACCACGCTGATCGAGGCGCGCGAGAGCGGGCGACCGATCCCGCTCGCGCTGGCGCTCGACGCCGACGATGCCGACGCGATCGAGGCCGGGTTCGAGCAGCTGGTCGTGACCGAGCCGAGCCGGCTGCTGCCCAGCGATCTGATCGCTTGGCTCGAGCGAGGCGGCGCGCCGCAGGTTG
The DNA here is from genome assembly GCA_965649595.1 of uncultured Myxococcales bacterium. Lineage (GTDB taxonomy): Bacteria > Myxococcota_A > Polyangia > Nannocystales > Nannocystaceae > Plesiocystis. Next base: position 14,304 of record CBFGLP010000916.1, read on the forward strand.
GCCCGCGCCTGCGGCTGCGAGCGCTGCGGGACCTGATCCGTCGTGGTGAAGCCGAGCGGGCGCTCGGGTTGCTGCAGGCGATCGCCAACACGGGTACGCCGAGCCCGGCCGAGGCGCTCGAGGGCATCCGGGCTCGTGAGCAGCTCGGCCGCCACCGCGAGGCGCTCGAGCAGCTCGACTTGCTGATCCCCCAGATGCGAGGGGTCGATCGCGATCGTGCGCTGGGCCTGCGCTGGCGGGCGCTGGTCGACGCGGGGCGTCCGAGCGAGGCCCGAGCGGAGGCCGAGCAGTGGGCCCTGCAAGCGCCTGCCAACCTCGGGGCTTCGTCGGCCCATCCGGGCCGAAGGGCTTCGGCCGAGCCGGCGAACTGGCGTCGGGCGGTCGCGTGGTTGTGGGGCGGGCTCGCGGTGCTCTATGCCGGTGGCGAGGCCGAGGCTTGGCTCGCGCGAGCGCTGGCTGACTGCGCCGGCGAGCACGGCCCGAGCAGCGCGCCGATCGTCGCGGGCTTGCGTGCTCGCGTGTACCAGCTCGAGGCCAACCTCGCGCAGCTGGCCGGCGAGAGCGAGCGGGCGCGCGAGCGCTTCCGGGCGGCGGTCGAGGAGTTCGAGCGGGCCGGCGAGACGCTCGGGCGCGTGCTGGTCGAAGGCAGCCTCGCCGCGCTCGCGCTCGAGGCCGGCGAGTGGAGCGAGGCGCTCGCACGAGGCCGTCGAGCGCTGCGCGGCTTCTTGGCCCGGGCGCAGGTGCAGACCCTGCCCGCGGCGCTGTTCAACCTCGTGCGCGCGCTGATCGGGGTCGGCGCGCTCGACGAGGGCCGTCGCTCGCTGGGCTTGACCGAGCGCCTGTGCGAGGCCGCGGGCGAGCCATCGCAGCTGGCTCGTGCACGGCTGCGGCGGATCGCGATCGAGCTCGACGTGGCCGAGCTGGTCTCGGTCCATCCGTCTGCGAGCCCGCGCTCGCCTCGAACGCGAGCGCAGGTCCGCGGACAGCTCGGTGAGCGGATGCTCGCCTGCGCAGCCGCGCTCGAGCAGGCGGGCGCGCTGGCCGAGTCGATCGACGTGCGCTTGGCAGCTGCGGCCTGGGCCCGCGCGGACGGCCAGGCTCACGTCGCGCGCGAGCGGCTCGAGCTCGCCCAGGTCAGCGCCGCGAGCCACGGCGGCCCCGAGCTCGCGACCTCGCTCGCGCTCGCGCTCGAAGCCCTCGCCCAGGCCGAAGGTCGCGACGAGCTCGAGGCTGCCCACTCGGCGCTGGCCGAGCTGCCGACCCCGAGCGAGCTGTGGTCGCTCGGGCAGCGCTTGCTCGCGTGGAGCTACGACCGGACGCTGCTCGGCGTCCTGCACCGGCATGGATCGATCGGCGACGACGCTGCCCGCTCGGTCGCTGCTCGCTTGGTTCGTCACTTGGAGGCACTCATGGCCAAGGCACCCCCGATGGATCGTCGCGCGCTGCGACAGTCGCTGTTGTCCGAAGCCGGCGAGCTCGCGCCGCTGCGCGAGCTGGTCCGCGAGCTCGAGGCCAGCGAGGAGCAGGAGGAGGCGATGCTCGCGAGCGCCGATCCGGCGCTCGAGCCAGTCGAGTCGAGTCGCAGCCCGCAGCTGCGCCCGAGCGACACGCTGCCGGCGAGCCCGAGCCCGCGCCCAACCCCGCACGAGGGTGGGAGCGAGCGGCTGCATCGCTTGCTCAAGATCTTCCGTCGGCTCGCGCGCGAGGATGAGCTGCAGCGGCTGCTCGAGCAGATCGTCGAGGCGATGCTGGAGCTGACCGACGCCGAGCGCGGGGTCGTGGTGATCGGTCACGGACCCGAGCGCATCGAGGTCGCCCGCGAGTTCGCCAGCACCGGCGAGGGGGTGGCGTTCTCGCGCTCGATCATCCAGCGCGTGCTCGAGCAGGGCGAGCCGGTGCTGAGCGTCGACGCGGCCGCCGACGATCGCTTCGACGGCTCGCGCTCGATCAGCCACCTCAACTTGCGCTCGGTCCTCGCGGTCCCGCTGGTGTTCCGCGGCGAGCTGCTCGGGGCCGCGTACGTCGACCACCGGCTGCGGCGCGGCAACTTCGACGCGTCCGACCTCGCGTTGATGGAGGACTTCTCCGACCTCGCCGCGCTCGCGGTCGCCCACGCGCGCGCGCTGGCCTCGGTCCGCGCCCAGAAGGCCGAGCTCGAGCGGCAGCAGGCCGAGCTGGCCAAGGCGCTCGAGCGGCGCGAGGTCGAGGTCGTCAACCTCCGCGAGGCCGTGCGGGCCGACCCGGAGCGGCGCAGCTATCGAGGGATGATCGGCAGCAGCCCGGTGATGCAGCGGGTGTTTCGGTTGGTCGATCGCCTCGCCGAGTCCGAGGTCCCGGTCGTGATCTACGGCGAGAGCGGCACGGGCAAGGAGCTGGTCGCCCGAGCGATCCACGAGGGCGGCCCGCGACGCAGCAAGCCCTTCGTGGCCGAGAACTGCGGGGCGATCCCCGAGAGCCTGCTCGAGAGCGTGCTCTTCGGTCACGCGCGCGGAGCCTTTACT
>CBFGLP010000917.1:0-4622 GCA_965649595.1 uncultured Myxococcales bacterium
TCTATGGCCACCTCGGTAACCTCTACAGCGTCTGCTCGGGTCGGATCGCATACACGCTCGGGCTGCAGGGCCCGGCGGTCACGATCGACACGGCTTGCAGCACCTCGCTGGTCGCGATCCACCTCGCCGCTCAGGCGCTCCGGCAGGGTGAGTGCGACCTCGCGCTGGCTGGCGGCGCGACGCTGTTCTCGACGATCGAGCCGCTGATCGCCGCGTCGCGGCTCAAGGCGCTCTCGCCCGACGGCCGCTGCCGGGCGTTCTCGGCCGACGCCGACGGGGCTGGCTGGGCCGAGGGGGCGAGCGTGCTCGTGCTCGAGCGGCTCAGCGACGCGCAGCGCAACGGCCACCCGATCGTGGCGCTCGTGCGGGGCTCGGCGGTCAACCAAGACGGTCGTAGCCAGGGCTTGACCGCGCCGAACGGGCCGGCACAGCAGCGCGTGATCCGGGCGGCGCTCGAGTCCGCTCAGCTCGAGCCCGGCGACGTCGATGTGGTCGAGGCCCACGGCACCGGGACCAAGCTCGGCGATCCGATCGAAGGGCAGGCGATCATCTCGACCTACGGGCGCGGGCACAGCAAGGATCGACCGCTGTGGCTGGGCTCGGTCAAGTCGAACATCGCCCACACGCAGGCGGCCGCCGGCGCGGTCGGGATCATGAAGCTCGCGCTCGCGATGCAGCACGGGCGGCTGCCGAAGACGCTGCACTGCGACAAGCCGACGCCGCTGGTCGACTGGTCGGATGGGACGGTGCAGCTCGCGAAGGAGCACGTGCCCTGGCCGGCCGGCGAGCGGCCGCGACGAGGGGCGGTGTCCTCGTTCGGGGTCTCGGGCACCAACGCGCACGTGATCATCGAGGAGCCGCCGGCGCGGACCGAGCCGCTACGCCAGCGGCTCGACACGCCCGTGGTGCCGCTCTTGGTGTCCGGCCGCAGCGAGGCCGCGCTGCGCGAGCAGGCGCGCCGCCTACGAGAGCAGCTCGACGCTCAACCTCGGCTCGCGCTGGTCGATGTCGGCCATACGCTGGCGAACTGCCGCACCCACTTCGAGTATCGAGCGGTCATCGTCGCTGCCGACCACGCTCGCGCGCAGGAGGGGCTCGCGGCGCTCGCCGAGGGGCAGGGCTCCGATGTCACCGTCACCGACGGCGGGACCGTCGACATCGCGTGCTCGTTCACCGGGCAAGGGGCGCAGCGCGTCGGCATGGGCAGGGAGCTGCACGCTCGCTTCCCGATCTTCCGCGAGGCCTTCGACCAGATCTGCGCGAGCTTCGAGCCTCACCTCGAGCGACCCCTGGCCGAGGTCGTGTTCGCCGAGCCGGGCTCCGACGCGGCCCAGCTGATCGATCAGACCGCGTACACCCAGCCGGCTCTGTTTGCGCTGGAGGTCGCGCTCTTTCGCCTGGTGTCGGCGTGGGGCGTTCGCCCGCGCGTGCTGATCGGGCACTCGATCGGCGAGCTGGCGGCGGCCCACGTTGCCGGTGTGCTCTCGCTCGCCGACGCCTGCAAGCTGGTGGCCGCGCGAGGCCGCTTGATGCAGGCGCTGCCGCAAGCCGGGGCGATGGTCTCGCTGCAGGCGAGCGAGGGCGAGGTTCGAGCGCTGCTCGAGCGGCACGCGGGTGTCGACATCGCGGGGCTCAACGGGCCGATGTCGACCGTCATCTCGGGCGACGAGGAGCCGGTCCTCGCGCTCGCGCAGCACTTTCAGGGGCTCGGTCGCAAGACCCAGCGGCTGACGGTCAGTCACGCGTTCCACTCGCGGCGGATGGACGGGATGCTGGACGCGTTCCGGACGGTGGTCGCGTCGCTGCGGCTCTCGCCGCCGACGATCCCGATCGTCTCGAACGTCACCGGCAAGCTGGCCACCAACGAGCAGCTTTGCTCGCCGGAGTACTGGGTTCGGCACGTCCGCGAGGCGGTCCGCTTCCTCGACGGGATCCGCAGCGTCGAGGAGCTCGGCGCCTCGATCGTGCTCGAGCTCGGCCCGCACGGGGTGCTCTCGGCGATGGCCTCGGGCTGCCTGTCGGAGGCGGGGCAAGAGCGCGTCGCGTTGGTTTCGACGTTGCGGCGCGATCGCTCGGAGGCCGAGGCGCTCGCGCTGGCGCTCGGGCAGGTGCACGGGCGCGGAGGGGCGATCGACTGGCGGGCCTACTTTGCTCGCTTCGAACCCGAGCGCGTCGACCTGGTCCCCTATGCCTTTCAGCGTCGACGCTACTGGAGCGACGCATCCGCCCACAAGCCCAGGGACTTCGCCGGCCTGGGCCTCGACGCGACCACGCACCCGCTGCTTGGCGCGCTCATTCGGCTCGCCAACAGCGATGGCTTCCTGTTCACCGCTCGGATCTCGCTCGATGAGCACCCGTGGTTGGCCGACCACGTGGTGTTCGACCGTGTCGTGTTTCCCGGCACCGCGTTCCTCGACCTCGCGCTCACGGCAGGAGCCGACATCGGCGCGCCGCGGGTCGAGGAGCTCACGCTCGAAGCTCCGCTGGTGCTCGTCCGCGGGGTCGCGACCTCGGTGCAGCTGTTCATCGCAGCGCCGGATCACGCGAACCGCCGCAGCTTCACGATTCACTCCCGCTCGGCGGCGTCGTCCGACGAGGCATGGATCCTCCACGCCTCCGGATCACTGACGGCCGAGCAGCGCCGACCCGAGTTCGATCTGCGAGCTTGGCCCCCCCGCGGCGCCGAGCAGATCGACATCGAGTCCTTGTATCCGCGCCTCGCCGAGCTCGGCCTGGCGTACGGGCCAGGCTTTCGCGGCTTGATGCGCGCGTGGAAGCTCGGCGAGCAGCGCTTCGCCGAGGTCTCGCTGCCAGCAGGCTCGGGCAGCGAAGACTTCGCGATCGATCCGGCGCTGCTCGACGCCGCGCTGCATGCCCTCGCCGTCGACTTCACCCCCGATGCTGTCTCGCTCCCCTTCACTTGGACGGGCGCCTCGGTAATCGCGACCGGGGCGAAGTCGCTGCGTGTCCGCTTCACCCCGACTGGCTCCGAGGGCGTCCACGCGCTCGACATCGCCGATGGCTCTGGCCAGCCGCTCGCAGTGATCGAGGGGCTCTTGCTCCGCGCTGCTTCGTCGGCGTCGATCAGCAGCGGTCTCGCGCGGAGCGGCATCGACGATCTCCACTGCGTCGAGTGGCGGCCGCTCGCTGGGCTCGGCGCTGGCGTCGATTCATGCGTCGTCATCGACGCAGATCGCACGATCGCCGACGCGCTCGGCGTCGCGCGGGTGGACTCGCTCGACTCGCTGACCTCGATCCCGGCGCTGGTGGTGGTCTCCTGCACGTCGCGGGACCTCACGCCCCTCGATGCATCGTTTGCGCTGCTGCGGACGCTGCAACGCTGGCTGCACGACGAGCGGTTCGCCAACACCAAGCTGGTGGTCGTGACCGGCAGGGCGATCGCGACGAGGGCCGACGAGGATGTGCTCGATCTCGGGCACGCCCCGGTCTGGGGTCTGATTCGGTCAGCGCGAGTAGAGCGATCCGATCGCGGCATGATCCTCGTCGACCTCGACGAGGATCCGGCGTCGCTCGCTGGTCTGGGAGCGGCGCTCGGCTCCGGCGAGCTCGAGCTCGCGCTGCGCGAGGGGACGACGCTGATCCCACGCCTGCGGCGAGCCACGCTGAAGGCGGAAGCCGGGCCGAGCTTCGGTGAAGGCACGGTGCTGATCACCGGCGCCACCGGCTCACTGGGGCAGCACTTCGCCCGTCACCTCGTCGCCAAGCACGGTGTGCGCCGGCTCTTGTTGACCTCGCGGCAAGGCCTCGAGGCACCGGGGGCGCGTGCATTGGTTGCGGAGCTCGAGGCCGGCGGTGCGGCGGTGACCATGGTTGCCTGCGACGTCGCGCGGCGTGACGCCGTCGAGCAGCTGCTGGCGTCGATTCCCGCTCAGCATCCGCTCTCGGCCCTCGTGCACGTCGCCGGAGCGTTGGCGGACGGGACGATCGCGTCGCTCGACGCGGACCAGCTCCGGGCGGTGTTCGAGGCCAAGGTCGACGCGGCGATCCACCTGCACGAGCTGACCGCCGCGCTGCGCTTGACCGCGTTCGTGCTGTTCTCGTCGGTCGCCGGCACGCTCGGCTCTGCGGGGCAAGCCAACTACGCCGCGGCCAACGCGTTCCTCGACGCCCTGTGTGCGCATCGGCGAGCGGCCGGGCTGCCCGGGCTCAGCCTCGCGTGGGGTCCGTGGGCAGAGATCGGAATGGCGGCGCGCCTGTCCGAGGGCGATCGTCAGCGGCTCGCTCGCGGCGGCATGCTGCCCTTGCCGCCGGAGCAGGGGCTCGGGCTCTTCGACGCGGCGCTGCGTGGCGAGCTGCCCTCGCTCGTGCCCGTGCGCTTGGACGTCAAGGGCCTGGCCGCGCGTGGTGAAGCGCCGCCGGTGCTCTTGCGCGACCTCGTCCGGGTGACGCCGCGTCGAGCCGTCGCGCAGGGCGGCGGCACGTCGCTCGGACAGCAGCTCGCGAGCGCGAGCCCGCGTGAGCGGGAGCGCTCGGTGCTCGAGCTGGTGCGCGGACAGATCGCGGTGGTGCTCGGGTTGTCCGACGCTGCCTCGCTCGAGCCGGACCAGCCATTGCAAGAGCTGGGGCTCGACTCGTTGATGGCGGTCGAGCTGCGCAACCGC
>CBFGLP010000918.1:0-10476 GCA_965649595.1 uncultured Myxococcales bacterium
CCGACTCCCCGGTCGACTCTCCTTCACCCTCCCCCGTCGACGACTCCCCGGTCGACTCTCCTTCACCCTCCCCCCCTGACGACTCCCCGTCGTTCGTCGTGAAATCGTCGCCAGCGGTCTCGCTCTCGGCCTCACCGAGCGGCTCAACCACGAACACGCACGCTTCGCACAGAAGCATCACTCCCAAAAGTACGCTGGTAAATCGGGTCATCACGACTGACTGTCCGCGAGGGCTCGACGTGGTTGCGTTCACCAGCAGGGCGCGCCGACATGATCACCGAGTGGCTCGTCAGGGTGGGCTTTGGCCCAGGTACGGGCGAGCGACCGCGCTTCGTCGCTACGCTCGAGGGCACACAGCGCACCGATCTCGAGCGCCCGTGCACGCCTCGCCTGCACGGGGTCGCGCCACGACGCGCGGCCTCGCACCAGCGCGAGGGCGTCGGCCGCTCGACTGTCGAGCAAGGCTTCCCGAGCGTCGGCCACCGCTTGCAACTCGCCGAGCTCGCTCGTGCGCCGCATCGCGCGAGGCTCCGAGGCTCGCCGCTCGGTCGCGACCCCCTGCACGGTCACCGCTGGCTCCTCCGCGTCGGTCACGAGCGCTGGCTCGGTGCTCGCAGGGCTCGGCTTCGTCGGCCCGTCCTGGCCGAAGGGCTTCGCCGTCACGCCCTGGTCATGCCCACGCGGGCGGAATTCAGCCGCCGTGCGGCTGACGAAGGCCGACTCGGTCGCTCGTGCGCGCGTCGAGCCGGCCTCCGTCGCAGGCACGATCACGACCACCAACGCCGCGGTCGAGAGCGCGAGCGCACCGACGCTCAGCTTGCTCACCCAGGTGCTCAGACCGAGGACCGAGAGCTTGGCCCCGGCGCCCCCCAGCTCCGCCGCACTCACGAGCGCGATCGCCTGGAGCGAGCGCTCGCGTCGCGGGCTCCCGGCGCTCGGTGGCGAGCTACGACCCGCCTCGATCGCGGCGTAGATCTGCTTGCCTTGCTCGCTATCCGCCTCGAAGGTCTCGGCAAAGACCCGTCGAGCCGCACGTAGCCGCGTGCGCGCCGTGTTCTGGTTGATCCCGAGCGCGTCCGCGATCGCCCGGCTGTCATGGCCCTCGAGCTCGGAGAGCACGAACACCGCTCGACGATCGGGATCGAGCGAGTGAAGGAAGCGATCGAGCAGCTCGAGCGCCAGGATCTGCTCGGTCGCAGCCTCGTCGACGCACGCGTCGCGGTGGACCTCGCCGAACGCCTCGCGCTTGCGCGTGCGCCTGAGCTGGCCACGAGCATGGTTGCGCAGCACGTTGCGCAAGATCCCGAACAGCCAGGTCGAAGGCTGAGCCGATCCCTCGATGTCGAAGCCATCGAGCCGGCGCAGGGCGACCAAGAAGGTCTCTTGCACGACGTCGTCGAGCTCGGCCGGGTCGGCGCCGAGCCGCTGAGCGCAGCGCCATATGAAGTCGTAGTGGCTCCGGTACAGGCTCGTGAAGCGGGGCGGGAGCCCTCGCTCGTGGCGGGCCCTCGACGGTCGCGGGTCGCGGGTCGGGTGAGGGACGCTCATGGCCAAATCTGGCTGTCCAGCTTTCACCGATCTGTTCGCCGAGATCGTCGACGATCGCCAAAACGGCCTACAACGCCCGCACGGAGCCGTCCTGAGGCGACGGGCACGTCGAAGCGCGCGTCGCTTCCGATGATCTCGAAGCCGGGCCGGAGCAAGGAGAACCCAACCCCGACTCCGAGCACGAGCGCAAAGTGCGGGCGCACCCACCACTCGAGGCTCGCGTCGGCGCCCAGCCACAGCCAGGGCGGGGCCTTCGTTCGAGCGTCGGTGACCCCGTAGCCAGTGCCAATGATCTGTCCGGCCCCGAGCTGCCCACACAGCGGAACGACCAGCCGACGAGAGCTTGGAAGGCCACAACCGTCGAGCTCGACCGACCAGGCCGAGAGCCGGGCACCGATTGAAGGATCGCTGGTCGAACGGAACCCGGGCGCGAACCAACCTGCGCCGCCGAGCGTGGCCCGAAAGCGCTGCAGCTCGACCCCGAGGCTCAGCCGAGGCCCGCCGCCGGGGCGCGGAAGCAGGTTGATGAAGCCCTGCCCCTCGACCAGCACCACCCCGCTCACCGGCGGCATCCGATCGGGCGGCTCTTCGGGCTGAACGGCCACGAGCTGCAGCTGCCACACGTCCGGCTCGGGCGGCTGGTCGAGCGCTCGGGGCTCGTTGGGGTCCCCGGCCGAGACCAGCTCCAGCTCACCCGGATCGGCAGACTCGACGTGTCCCACGACCGCGAACGACTCGACCCATTCGTGCGGCTCGATCTCGGTCGGGTCTCGGGACGCCGGGCGGACGAACGCGAAGGGATCGATGCTGCTCGCGAGCAGCAGCGCAGCTAGCCGTCCGAGCTCGTCGCAGTCGTGACTGATCAGGCGCTCGTGCTCGCGTCGCTGTCCGACTTGCCAGTCGAGCGAGAGCTCGTAGTTGCCGTTGCGGGCGCGCACGCGCCCGCGAGCCGAGAGCGGCTCGGTTGGCCGGACGGTCGACATCGCATCGACTCGCGCTTCGATCTCCGTAGCAGTGGGACACTCCTGCGGGGCCATCCACTCGAGCTCGACCCCACCGTCGAGCGAGAGCGCGAGCGCCATGAGTCCGAGCACGGCTCCTGTCTAGCGCGAGTCTCGGACATCGCCAACGTGACTCGACGCGAGGCGCCGCGAGGAGCCGAGCCGCTCAGCGACGCGCCTGGATCAGCTCGTAAGTGGTCGGCTCGTGGTGGTGCGCCTGGCTCTGGCGCAGCCGATCGAGCGCTCGCATGAGATCGCGGCGGGTGATCAGCCCGACCAGCTTGCCCTCGCACACGACCGGGAGCCGACGGTGTTGACCGCGGGCGAAGGTGTTGGCGACCGAGAGCAGGTCGGCGTGCAGATCGATGGTCTCGTTCGCCTTGCTCATGTGATCGGCCACGGTCCCGGTCGGCCAGCCCTCGTAGAGGGAGGCCGCGAGCACCCGAATGCAGTCGTGCTCCGAGAGCACACCGACCGGACGACCTTCGCCATCGACCACGGGTGCGCCCGAGTATCCGCGACGTAGGAGGGTCTCGACCGCGGCTGCGATCTCGGTCTCGGGCGAGAACGCCTCGACGCGCGGGTTCATGATCTCGGCAGCGCTAGGCAACACGACGTCCTTCGTCTTCATGGCCTCGAAGGTGCCGCAGCGACGCTCGCGTGGCGTGGCAAGTGTTTGCGTGTGCTTCGGATCTGGTGCGCGATCTATTCGCGCCTGGTTCGGCGAGCCATCGCGCGCCGCAAACAGCGCACATGAATTTTGGCGTTCTGAGCTTGACGAAGCGAATCTGGATGATTTACTTACCGACAAGTAAATCATTCTCTCGCCATGGGACGCAGCGACAAGAACTTCGAAGGACGCCGAGCTCAGATCATCGAGGCCGCGACGGCAGTGTTCGCCACCCGTGGCTACCAAGGCACCAGCAACAAGTTGATCGCCGAAGAGCTCGCCCGTCGAACGGGCAGCGGCATCACGCCGCAGCTCCTCTACCACTACTTCGAGAGCAAACAGTCACTGTTCCGCGCGGTGATGCAGCAGTTTCCGCCGCCGCAACAGATCCGCGCAACGATCGAGCGGGCGATGGCCGAGCCCCCCGCGGTGTTCTTCCGCGAGGTCGCGCGGGCCTACCTGCGCTTGCTCGACGATCCCCAAGCGGCGGCGGTCATCCGCATCACGATCATCGAGGGCGCGATCTCGCCGGAGGTCGCCGAGACCGTCGCTGATGCGCTGGTGCCTGCCTACGTCGAGCCGACTACGGAGTACCTCGACGCCGAGGTCCGTCGTGGCCGCCTGCGGCCCTGCCATCCGAGCCTCGTGCTGCTCGGCCTGTTTGGTCCGCTCCTGCAAAGTCGCCTGCCGGTCAGTCGGGCGATGGCGATGCGGATGCCGGGGCCGGTCTCCCCTTTCGATGACGACGCGCTGATCGACGGCCTCGTCGACAACCTGCTCCAGGGGCTCTTACCCCGAGGATCGACACCATGAACCCAAACATTGCCGCATTGCGAGCTCACCCGAGCCAGAATCACACGACCGACCACGACGCCTGGGCGAGCTTCGACGCGCTCGTCCGCTCGCGTCGGGCCATCCACGACTTCAGCGACCGACCGGTCGATGCGCGCGACATCGAGGCGATGCTCGACGCGGCCCGCCTCGCGCCGAGCAGCTTCAACCTGCAGCCCTACGCGTTCTATTGGATTCGCAGCCCAGACCTGCGCGCGCGCCTGGTCGAGCTGTGCTTGAACCAAAAGGCGGCCCGAACCGCGCGCGAGCTGATCGTCTGCGTCGCCCGCTGGGACGACTGGCGAGCCTGCGGCGACGAGCACCTCGCGTGGCTGCGCGAGCAGGCCGTACCCGAGGCGACCTCTCGCTTCCACGCCGACATCTACGCCAAGATGCGGATCTTCTTCGCGCGTGGCCCCTTCAACCTGCTCGGCTGGCTGCGGACGCTGGTGATGTGGGCGATCGGCCTGACCCGACCGATCCTCCGCCCGCCTTCGGGTCCGGCCGAGCACGAGACCTGGGCGGTCAAGAGCGCGTCGCTGGCCTGCGCCCACGCGATCCTGGCCGCGCGAGCGCGAGGGCTCGACACCTGCCCGCTCGAGGGCTTCGATAGCCGGCGCGTGGCTCGGCTGCTCGGGCTTCGGGGCGATCGCTACAGCCTGCCGATGATCCTCGCGGTCGGGTATCGCGACGAGCGCGGCCGGATGGATCCGCAGTGGCGCCGCGATCGCGACAAGCTTGTCCGCGTGCTCTGATTCGACCTCGCCGAGTCAGCCGGCAAAGATGGAGCCCGCCTCGACCAGCCCGCTGGTCTCGGCCTTGAACCGAGCGATGTGAGTGCGGAGCCCCTCGACCCGCGCTTCATCGATGAGCTCTCGGCAGAACGCGATGATCGCCGTGAACACCGGAGTTCCTACGTAACCGCCGCCGATCCCGTAGACCGTCTTGATCCCGTAGCCAGCCACGAAGTCTTGGGCCGGAATGATCTTCCGCCCTCGGCTGTCGACCCCCGTCGCCGCGTCGGGCACATAGAACACTCCGCTCTGTACGCCGAACGTCCTGCCGACGATCGCTACGTCGTCGCGGCCGATCCAGTCGAGCCCGACGCCGAACTGCTTGAGCATCCGCGAGATCATCGGGATCTCGGCCACGAATTCACGCGACACCAAGGGGATCCCGACGTGACTCGTGGATTTGTGGCGGTCGCACCATGCCGGCTCGACGCCCATCGTCCCGAGCAACGACAACACGAGCGTATCATCGCTGATCTGATTGCTGGCGCTCGCCGACTCCCCCAGCGCCCTGACGAAGGCCTGGTTGCTCGGCGGCAGGCTCCGGTAGGGTACGGTCACGAACATGCGCAGCAGCACGATTGAATCGCCGAGCGCCTCGTACACGATCCGGGTGTATTCCTGCGCTGCGGCCTCGAGCGTGGGCGCGCGATGAATCGCCCGCTGGAACCGGCGCTCGAGGTCGAGGCCTTCGGCCTTGCCGAGCTGAGCTATGGTCGTCACACGCCCTCCGTCGAGCGGGGCTGCGCCGTGGCCCCGGTCCGAAGCAAACAATATTTCAGCGCCTCTTTGAGGTTTCGCTTCGTCAATAACCCGCCCAAGCCGCCTCCGAGGTTCACGAGCGTCTGCGCGACCGCGGGTTGCACTCCGCTGAGCAGGCACGACGTGCCCAACAGGCCGGCGGCGCGAACCACCTTCATCAAATAGTGCGCCGTACGGGTGTCGGCAACATCGACGCCGGTGACGTCGATGATCGCCCACTTCGCCCGCATTCGCACGATGCTCGCCAGCAGGCTGGCCATGAGCTCCTCGCTCCGGTGCGTGTCGACAGCCCCGATGATCGGCAGCACCAACACATCGTCCCAGACCTCGAGGATCGGCGTAGACAGCTCGCGGATCGCAGCCGCCTGCCGGTCGATGGTCTCCCGCTTGGCCAACAGATCCTTCGCTTGGTGCTGAATGTGCTGCTGCTGCATCTCCAGCAGCTCGCTCTTCTCGGCGAGCTGCTCCTGCTGCATCAAGAGCGACGCTTCCTTGTCGCGATTCGCCATGTCCACGGTCTTGATGTCCATGACGAGAATCTCGACCGTCTCCTCGATCCGACCGAAAGGATCGTCAATGACGTCCTCGTACTGTTCGATCGCGTCGAAGTCTCCTACGAGCAGGTGCGCGAGCGTATCGCTCAGCCGCTGCAGTCGGGCATCGAAGTTCTTGATCTGCATGTCGTCGCTCTCGACGAATCCGAATCGGTTGAATTCGGGACCACATCGGGCCGTGAGGCCCAATTATCGTGGATTGTCCGAGACCGAGCAAGCAGGGCACCGCGCATGGGCTGAGCCAAGCGCCCGCGCCTGATCGCTGCTGAGATGCACGACGAGCCGAGCTCGACCTGTCCCCGAGTGGGGCTGTGATCTTCAATGCAGCATGGCGCCAGATCACCGACGCGCTCGAAGAGCGTCGGCGCTAGGGGCGGCGCTCGGCACAGTTTTCCGGGGTCTCGAGGACATCGAGCGCTCCCTTCGCCCGCAGGAATCACGCGAGTACACTCCCGCGAATGCCCCAGCCCAGCACCTCGCGCTCGCGCGCTCGCATGCCTTCCGCGCGTCAGATCGCCCTGCGGACGCTGCGGGAGATCGAGCAACGCCAGGGTTTCTCCAATCGACTCTTGTCCGAGCAGCTCGAGCGCTTCCCCGACATCGATCCTCGTGATCGAGCGCTGGCGACCACGCTAGTCTATGGGGTGCTACGCCACCGCGCGCGGCTCGATCGCCTGATCGACGCGTTCGCCAGCAAGCCGCACAAGCTCAAGGGCGAGCTGCGTATGATCCTGCGGATCGCCGCGCTCGAGCTGGTCGAGCTGGGCCGCCCACTCGCAATCGCCAGCGCCGAGGCGGCTCGGCTGGCGGGCAAGATCGATCCGCAAGGCAGGCTCAAGGGCCTGATCGCGGGGATCCTGCAGGGCATCGATCGCGACGGAGCGATCCTCGACGTGGCGATGGCCGATGGCGACCCTCGCGACGCGCTCGCGCTGCGTTGGTCGCTGCCCCGCTGGTTGGCCGAGCGCTGGGTCGCGCAGCTCGGACCCGAGCAGGCGCGCGCGCGGGCCCAGGCGCTCGCGGAGATCCCGGCGATCGACCTGCGGATCGACCTCTCGCGGATCGATCGCGAGAGCGTGAGGAAGCGCCTGCTCGCCGAGCACCCGGGCATCGAGATCCTCCCGCTGCCGGTCACCGATCAACCCCAGGCGCTGCGCGTTCGAGGTGGCGGCGACATCTTCAATGGTCCGCTCTTTCACGAGGGCCTGATCACGATCCAGAGCCTCGGCAGTCAACAGGCCGTGCGCGCGCTCGAGCTCTCGCCGGGTGAGCGCGTCCTGGATGCGTGCGCGGGGATGGGCACCAAGACCCTGCAGATCGCGGAGGCGCTCGAGCGACGCGGGACGATCGTCGCGGCCGATGCCTCGGCGGAGCGGCTCGACGAGATCGAGCACCTGCGCGAGCGCGGCGAGCTGGATCGCGACGAGCTCTCACTGACGATCATCCACGCCGATCTCGCGGCCGAGCCCGAGCCGGGCGGACCGATCGATCCTTCGCACGTGCAGTACGACGCGGTGTTGCTCGATGCCCCGTGCACGGGCCTCGGCAACCTGACTCGGCATCCGGAGCTGCGCTGGACCAGCGAGGCCGGCGACGTCATGGCGTGCGCCCGCGTGCAGACCGAGCTGCTGCGTCGCTGCGCCGCGCTGGTCCGCCCGGGAGGACGGATGGTCTACGCGGTGTGCAGCCTCGAGCCCGAGGAGGGCCAGCAGCAGATCGCGGCGCTGCTGGCCGACCCCGAGCTCGGGCCCTCGTTCTCGGTCGAGCTCGAGCAAGCCTGGACGCCCGAGACTCACCATAGCGACGGGTTTTGGCTGGCTCGTCTACGTCGACGCGCCAACTGATTGCTCCGCCTGCCAGCGATCGAACGCCGCGAGCATCTGCTCGGCCGCGTCGAAGGGATCCATCCGTCCGACGCCCGTGCCCATCCCGGGCATCCCGAGCCGCTCGATCGGCGGCCGGCTCATCCGCGACGCCGCACGCAGAGCCGCGAGGGTCGCTCGCTCGACGTTGTCGGTTTTGCGGATGCTCTGCGGCGTGCGCATGGTCGGCGCCGCGATCATCCGCCGGATCGTCGCGTGCCCGGTCGAGATCACCAGCGCCTCGCCGATCGCCAGCTCGGCGTCGGGTAACGCATCGATCGCCTCGCGCAAGCGGGCTTCGATCTGTAGGCCGAAGGTGTTGCGATAGTGACGGTCGATCCCGCCGTCCATCGCACCGAAGCTGTTCGCCGGGCTGACGACGGCGTCGACCTTGCTCGCGAGCAGGTCGCCGCTACCGAAGCTGACGCCTGCCCGGCCGCCGAACACCTGCGTCCAAGCCAGAACCACGTGGGGATCGAGATCGCGGAGTACCAGCAACATGAGGGCCGAGTGTGGGGATCGGCCGACCAATTACCAGTCTGTTGCGTCGCTATGATTTCGGGTATTGTGATTGTGGTTGGGATCGGCTGGAGCGACGTCAATCGTCGACGAGGTAGAGCTGCCCTCGCATCTCGCCGTAGTAGGTGTGCGCCTTGGTGTGGAGGTTGAAGTAGAGCACTCCTTCGCGGGCGAGGAACTCGAGCCCGCCGATCGTCTTGACCCCGGTCAGGATGCCCTTGTCGATCGGGCAGCCCTCGGGCGGGTGCGGCTTGAGGCCCGGCATCGGGCGCTCGGCGACGTTGATGTGCTCGTTGCGGATCTCGACCACCTCGTGGCCATCGGCGAACGCGGTGCCGAGATCGGTCGCCGCGCCGATGTCGACGATCACTGGCCCGAGCACGCCGGGCGGGCCGCAGTGAATGTGGAACATGACGATGTCCTCGGCCTCGACGCCCTCCATCTGCACGTCGATGTAGGCCTTCGAGAGGTCCTTGCTGAAGCGCAGCTGGCCGTAGCCCCGCGAGCCTCGCTTGGCTCGCTCGGTCGAGGGCGCGGTCGCGGTCAGGTTCTTGTCGAACTTGGGCGCCTCCGACTCCTCGCCGCCCTCTTGGTGTGGGCTCAAGAAGCCCTCGTACACGAAGAAGCTGGTCGCGCCGTCGGCCGGTCGCTTGCTCCCGCTCGCGTCCGAGCCGCTTGCCAGCGACGGGGCCTGGGTCGTGGCCACTTCCGTCGGGCTGGGATCAGCCGCGGCCACGCTGGACGTGGTGTCGTTCACACAGGGCTGGGTGGTCTGAGCCTGGGACGAGGACTTGTCACAGGCGAGCACGGGCAAGAGCGCGAGCAGGGCGAGGCGTTTCATCGTGGAACCTTCTGCGCTCATGCATCCCACGGTCCTCGCGGCGAAGCTGGCCAAAGATGGACAGCCGGTGTCCGGCGGCCGGCCAGCGTGGCAGCATCGTCGCCAGCCGTGGATCTCGAGGAGCTTCGCGCCTTCCTGGCCATCGCCGACACCGGCTCGTTCCTGGCGGCCTCTACCGAGCTCGGAGTGTCGCGCGGGATGCTGCGCCGCCGGGTCGACGCGCTCGAGGCTCGGATCGGCACGCCCTTGGTCGAGCGCAGCTCGAAGGGCGTGGTGATCACCGACGCGGGCGCGCTCTTGGCCAAGCAGGGTCGACGGCTCGTTCAGTCGAGCAGCGCGCTGCTGACCGCGGTCCGCGAGGTCGCGCGCGAGCCCGCGGGCGAGCTGCGGGTCAACCTCCCGATCGGGCTCCCGCCGCACATGCTCGGTCCGGTGTTCGCGTTGCTGCGCGCGACGATCCCCAAGGTCGTCCTGCACACGCACTTCACCCATGATCCGATCGGCGGCTTGCTCGACGACGTCGACGTAGTCGTCCACTTCGGCGACGAGAGCCCGGGCAGCGGCTGGATCTCGCACGAGCTGCTGCGCCTGCCAGTCCGGCTGCTCGCGCATGTCGGGTATCTGCGACGGCACGGGACCCCGCGGCACGTCGACGAGCTGGCTGGGCACATGCTCTCGTCATGGCAGGGGCCCGGGTTGGACGCGACGAAGTGGCCGCTGCTCGACGGCACCACGATCGACGTATCACCGATGATCGTGAGCAACGACGCCCACATGCTCCGTCAGGCGATGATCGCCGGTCTAGGCATCGGTCTCTTGCCCGACGCGGACATAATCGAGCCCAACGCCGCGCCCGGCAGCCTGGTGGTGGTGCTCGAGGGCGTGGTTGGCCGCGAGCTCACGCTGCGCCTCGCGTTCCCGGCCGTGCTCACCGGGAGCCCCAAGATCGCGCGGATCATCGAAGCCGCGCAGCAGCTGGTGGCCAAACTATAGGCTGCCCCGCTAACGAAAGAGCACGTGGATCCCGGCGTCCGACGTGTAGATCGCCTTCGAGTTGTGCTGGTTCGCTAGCCCGTCGAGCGCCACGAAGTGCAGGC
>CBFGLP010000919.1:0-11823 GCA_965649595.1 uncultured Myxococcales bacterium
CCGGCGATCGGCGAGGTTGCTGAGGATCCGCAGGACCGATCGCCAGCCGGTGATCTTCTCGAGCTCGGGGGCGATCACCTCGGCGACGGTGTTGAGCAGGTTGGCCCCCATCGCGTCGCGGCAGTCGACCAGCACGTGCACGACCACGTTGTCGCGATCGAGCACGCGCGCCTCGATCCCCCGCGCCCCGCCGCCGCGCGCGACCAGCCGCGGGTGCGCCTCGTCGGCCAGCTCGAGCAGCGCCTCGCGCTTGTCCTTGACGTCCTGCGCGACCTCTTCGGGCTTGCGCTGGTCCGCGCGGACCAGCTGAACCTGGGCGATCATCCAGGGCGGATCAGCGAACCCACCGAAGCCTCCGCCCGAGCGGATCATCTTGGCCGCGTTGCTGGCTGCCGCGACGACCGAGGCCTCCTCGACGCACATCGGGACCAAGTAGTCGCGCCCGTTGATGCGGAAGTTGGTCGCGACGCCCATCGGCATCGCCATGCATCCGATCACGTTCTCGATCATGTGATCGGCGGCGTCGGGGCTCAGCGCGTCGGCGTTGGCGTCGGCGAAGCGATCGAGCGAGATGCCGGTCGCTGTGGCGACGGCCTTGCGCCGGCCTTCGATCGGCAGCTTGAACAGCCCACCGAGGCGCGAGTTGACCGGCGGCCGGTCCTCGGCGCGCAGGCCCGGCGCGTCGATCTCGAGCTTGCGGACCAGCGCGAGCCCGTGGCCATGGAAGAGCTCGACCGCGAGCTTGTCGAGCTGGGCGGGGTCGCGGGCGAACACCACGACGAGGTCGCCACCTCCGGCGCCGCTCGGCTTGGCGGCCAGCTCGGCCCACTCGGCGGCGCCGATGATCGTCTCGATCCGATCGGTGAGGATCGGCGCGTTCGAGATCGCCTGCAGCTGCCGCAGCCCGGCCACGTGCATGCGGCACGCGGCCTGGATGTCGGTGAACCCGAGCTCGGCCGAGACCGTCGGGGCGAGCGCGGACTGAAAGCGGCGGCTGGCCGAGGCCAGCTCGGCGATCGCGGCCTCATAGGCCGAGCGCTGACGATCGGCCCCGATCTCGATCGCCTTGACGAACGAACCAGTGGCCGCGGGCGCGCCGGCGTCGAAAAAGCCGATCGTCAGCCAGCTCGGCAGGTGCAGCGGCTGGACCCCGCCGTCGCGAGCGAAGCGGACCGTGCCACCGAACACCGCCGTCGCCACGTCAGCCCCGCTGCCGCGGCCCTCCTGGGCGATCGTGTGGGCCTCGCGGGCGAGGCTCAGCGCGGACACGCGGACCTGTGGATCGCCGACGTCGAGCCCGGCCGCGCGCAGATACCAGCCGACCACCGCGACCGTGACCGCCGCGCTCGACCCGAGCCCGAGCTTGCGAGCGCCGGTCGTGAAGCCGACCGTCGAGACCACTGGCAGGGCGTCGGGGGGCGGCACCGGCAAGCCGCGACCGCTCAGCCAGCCGCTGACCAGCTCGACCGCCGCAGCGACGAAGGGGCTGTCGGGGCTGGCCTGCTCGCCGTGCTCGGGTCGCGGCGTGTGGGCCACCGCGCGCACGTCGACGGCGGTCACGACGGCCTCGTGGCCCTCGAGCACCGCATACTCACCGATCAAGAACGCCTTGCCGGGGGCCGACACCGGGCCCGGCTTCGTGGTGGTTGGCTTGTCGATCATGGTGGTGGTTCGTCGAAGCGGTTGGGGTCGGCCGCGGATCACTCGAGCGTGAGCGTGGCGTCGGGTCCGGGCGCGACCGCTTGGACCTCGTGCACGCCCGCGACCTCGCGCAGCTTGGCCGCGAGCGCGTCGGCCTGCGCGGCTCGACACAGGACCTTGACGTGCGGGCCCGCGTCGGAGGTGACCCAGCCCGCGAGACCGCCTTCGGCCCGCAGCTGCCAGACGGCGCGGATCACCTCCAGCGTGGTCCCGTTCCAGTACATCAGCGGCGGCCGGGTCGCGAGCATGCACGCGTGCATCTTGAAGCACGAGTGCTCCATCACCTCGCCGAGGCGATCGAAGTCGCGCTCGCGCAGCGCCTGCTCGGCGGCGTCGAGGTCGGCGATCGATGTGTCGACCCACGCCGGGTAGTAAGGCGAGGTCAGCCGCGACGACTCCATCCCGCCGGTCGAGCCGATCGCCTTGGCCCCGCGCGCCGTGTGGACGACCAGCAAGCGGAGGTCCCAGTGGGACGCGTCGAAGAGCGGCCGGACCCGAAAGTCACTGCCGTCGAGCGCCTCGCCCGCGTCGATCCGCACGAACCCTCCCCAGATCGATCGCGCGGCGCTGCCTGATCCTTGCCGTGCCAGCACCGCGAGGGTCTCGCGCATCGGATCGTCAGTAGCCCCGAGCGAGTCGACCAGCCCGAACGCGCCCGCTGCCGCGACCGTGAGCGCGGCGAAGCCCGAGGCTGAGCTGGCCAAGCCCGCCGCGGTCGGCAGGTGGTTGACCGAGACGACCCGACAGGCCGGCCGCGCGCCGGTCTTGCCCGCCGCTCGCCACATCAGGTCGAGGTGCTCGAACACCTTGTTGGCCGGCGACCCAGCTTGCACCTGCTCGTCGAGCACGAACTCGTCGCGCTCGCCCGCGTCGATCCGCGTCACGCTGCGCAGCTGGTCGAGCGTCATCGAGAGCGAGCCGACCGCGGGCAGGTTGAGGGCAGGATCGACCCCGTGGCGCTTCCCCCAATATTTTACGAGGGCGATGTTCGAGTGGGCGGTCGCTCGGGAGCTGCGAATGGTCATGGTCGGATGGGTTCAGTCAGCCGCCCGCGGCTGAGGTCGGCTCGAGATCGATGGCGAAGGGCCGAGTGTTCGGGTCGGCGAAGTGCTCGGGCAGCTCGGCCGCGAGCCCGGCGATCACCTGCGCCGCGTGGGCCGGACTCTCGCACAGCGCGAAGGCACAGCCGCCACCACCTGCCCCGGTGAGCTTGGCGGCCCGGGCCCCGTGGGAGCGCGCGCGGCTACACAGGTGATCGAGCTGCGGGTGCCCGACGTCGAGCGCCGAGACCAGCTCGTGGGCGATCGAGATCAGCTCGGCGAGCACGTCGGCCTCGGCCAGCTCGAGCGCTCGACGGCCGCGGTGGACCAGCGCGCCGAGGCTGACCAGCACCGGATCGATGATCGTCGGCAGCCGCTCGCGTCGTCGACGGACCCGCGCGACCAGATCGGCCGTCTGGCGCGGCACGCCGGTCGGCAGGATCACCAGCGCGAGCGGCATCGCCAGCGCGACGGGCTCGACCGTGCTGCCATGCTCGCTACCCCCACGCTGAAACGCGACCACGCCTCCACGCGCCGCGACCTCGCTGTCGATGCCCGAGGGGTTGCCATGAAACACTCGCTCGCCCGCGAGCGAGGCTTCGACCACGTGCTCGTGCGGCGCCGCGGGCCCCAGGACCAGCCGAGCGAGCGCGACCGAGAGCGCGGCCGAGGAGCCCAGCCCGGCACGCGAGGGGATCCGTGCCTCGCCGGTGATCCGCCAGCCGACCACCGGCCCGTCGCAGTGGGCGAGCACCTCGAGCACCGCGCGGGCGACCGGGTGCTCGTTGTCGGGCGTGAGCTGCAAGTCGAGCTCCCACGCGGGGATCGACAGCTCGATCGGTCGTGACCGATCGTCGATCGGCTCGGCGCGCAGCACCAGCCCACGCGGGAGCCCGGCCGCGAGCGCCGGGTGGCCGTAGACCACCGAGTGCTCGCCGAGCAAGATGACCTTTCCGCAGGCCTCGGCGCTCGGATGCAGGGTAGGGCTCATGTCAGGGCTGCCAGCGAGCGAGGTCGGAGCCGAGCAGGACAGGAGCGCGCTGGAGGTCCGCGACCGTGCGCGAGCCGGTCAGCAGCATGATCGCCCGAACCGTGCGGACGACCCCTTGCAGGAAGTTGCGGGCGCCATCGATGCCGCCGGCCTTGTGTGCCTTGAGCACCTGCGCCGCGAGCCCGCCCGCGGTGGCTCCGAGCGCGACGGCCTTGGCCACGTGCGTGCCCGTCTTGAGCCCGCCGGTCGCGATGACCTTCACGCCGAGGCCACGCAGCTGGACCAACGACGCCGCCGTCGGGATGCCCCAGTCCCACAGCTCCTCGGCCAGCTCTTTCTCGTCGTCCTTCGCCCGGTGGGCCTCGACGGCCACCCAGCTGGTCCCGCCCGCGCCCGACACGTCGAAGTGCTCGACGCCGGTGCTGCGGATCATCTGGGCGACCGAGCGCGAGAGCCCGCAGCCGGTCTCCTTGGCGATCACCGGGATCCCGAGCTCTTCGACCAGCCGCCGGAACAGCTCGAGCCCGCCTTGAAAGTCTCGGTCGCCGCCGGGCTGGACGATCTCCATCGCCGGGTTGAGGTGAATGCACAGCGCGTCGGCACCGACGTCGGCGCAGAGCTGGCGGATCTGTGCGGTCGTCATCTTGCGGGCCTGAACCAGCCCGAGGTTGCCGAACAGCAGCACGTTGGGCGCCCGGTCGCGGACCTCGAAGGTCCACGCGGTCGCGGGTCGCTCGAACATCGCCCGCTGGCTGCCGAGCCCGATCGCGAGGCCGAGCTCGTCGGCGACCTGCGCGAGATCCTTGTTGATCTTGGCCGCCTCGTCGGTGCCCCCGGTCATCGCCGAGATCACGACCGGCGCCTGCATCGTCTTGCCGAGCAGCTCGAGGCTCGAGTCGACCTGGTCGGCGTGCATCTCGGGCAGGGCGCAGTGGATGAGCTCGACTTGCTCGAGCAGCGTGGTCTTCTCGACGAAGCCGACGTTGTCACCTGCGCACAGCGCCAGGTGGTCCTTCTTTCGCTGCGAGATGTCGAGCCGGTCCGCCATGTGCCGCAAATGCCAGCTTTCGTTGCGAGCCACAATAGCCTCCTTTTATGTCCCCCCCACAGGCGCTGTGCACTTAGCCACGCACGGCGACTGGTTTAGCCCCCCACAGCCGCCGTGCACTGGGCCACGCACGGCCGCTGCGCGGCCGCGAGCTCGCTGCGCGACCCGGTGGGCTGGTTCTTGGTTCGCAGTGATCCGCTTGGCCCCCCAGAGGGGGGCCTGGTGACTCTCCGGGCGGGGTGCACTCGACTGGTTACCCGGCGCTGTGCACTGGCTCCCCGGCGCTGGTGGGCGTGCTCTGGGCCACGCGGGGGCGCGTGCGATCTCGGTCCCGCTGCGTGGTACCCTCGCCAATCCGATGACCGCCCCTGCCGAGCCCGCCGATGTCGAGTCGCTCGACGCGATCGTGTCAGCGCTCTACGCGGCGGTGTCCTTCCCCGCGGGCGGGAAGCCGGACTGGGAGCGCTTTCGCAGCTTGTTCTCGGCGCATGCCCTGATGATCCGGGTCGATCCCCACGTGACCGCCAAGCCGGCTCACCAGCGCGAGGGCGAGGCGATCCGAACGACGCCCGTCGAGCACTACATCGAGCGTACGCAGTCGTTGATCGATGGTGGCAGCCTGAGCGCGTTCATCGAGCGGGAGCTGGTCCGTCGGACCGAGGTGTTCGGCGACGTCGCTCAGGTGTTCAGCTCCTACGAGCGCTCGGCTGACGGCGGCGATCCGCGGCGCGGGATCAATTCGATGCAACTGGTCAAGGACGGGACCCGCTGGTGGATCACCAGCGTCGCGTGGACCGACGAGACCAACGAGATGCCCTTGCCGAGCCGCTACTTGCCGCGGCCCTGACGCCTCGCTGCTCGAACTCGAATTGCTCGGGCCACGAACGCGAGCGCGCAGATCGATGGAATGCATCGATCCTCGCGCCTGCGAGGTGCCTCGATGCAGCGGCGCTCTATGGTCCTCGGAACGCATGACCAACGCCGTCTTTCGTATTCATCCATCGATTGGCGTCGCGCGAATGGGCAGCAGCGACGAATTCCTCCTATCTCCCGAGACCATGCCCGGGGCGCCGATCGACGGGCAGGTGACCACCGGCGGCCTACCGATCCGTCCAGGCACCGAATGCGAGACGATCACCAGCAGCGATCTGCGCGACGCGAATGGTGGCCTCAAGCGCCATGCGGCCCGGTTTCGAATCTTTCAATACAGCAGCGAGGAGGCCCGCACATTTCCGAGTGGCGGCGGTGTCGAGGTGCGAATCGGCAGCATGGTCGATACCCGGCGCGTGGTCGACATCGTGTGGACCGTCCACCTCGCCAACAAGAAGGCGAACGCTTACCAGGGCTCCGATGGGCTCGGCTGCTTCGAGGGGGGCAAGCTGCCTGCGGTCCGCAACCCGCAGCTGGGCAACGATCCGAATTCGATGCTTCGTCGGCGCAAGCTGATCGTCGATCCCGGCCCACGCTCGATTCGTGGCCAGGGGACCGGCCCGGTCGGGTTCGATCGCTCAACGATCGCCTGTCATGCCGCGCCGAGCGGTGAAATTCGGCTGCTGCCCAATTACCCACGCTCGTTTCCCCGCGACCACTTTGCCGCGGACGAGATCTTCGAGCCGAGCGGCCCGATCGAGACGCTCGGCGAGCTGTGGACCGACGCCGGGGGCCGTCTGGTGGTCGTTGGCGGCTACGGGCGCGCGGTCGGCTGGCGGCGGCCGAATGGCGAGCTCTACCCATTCGACAGCTCGGCCGAGAACGCCGGTTGGTTCGATGATACCAGCGACGGCCCGGTCTGCGCGACGCTCGTGCTCGATGATGGCAGCCTCGCCGCGGTGCACGGCGCATGGGTGGTCGCCACCGATCCGAGCTTCGCCCCGCAATCGCTCAACGTGGTCAGTTTGTGGGACGACGTCTACGACACGTGGATCCGCAGCTTCGAGCTGCGACCCGATATGTTCTCGGAGGGAGAGTGGCAGCTTGGCTACCGGCCGGCGTTCGAGGCCGAGATTCGGCCCTTCATGCGCTCGGCGGCGATGCAGCGCTGGACCACCAACCTGCCGAGCTACGCGATCAAGGCCCACCAAATGGTCGATGGCATCGGTCCCGACAAGCGATCGACCTTCACCCCGCTCGCGGGCCTGCTGATCGTCCGCAAGCCCGACTCCAAGCTCCAGAGCATGATCGCTGCCCCCTTGATGCCGCTCTCGCTCGGCGACCAAGGCAAGCCCTTCTTGGCCCCGACGCAGACCCAGTACTTTTGCTTGGGCCAATGGCGAGACGGGCGCTTCGAGCCGGGCGAGGGTCTGCGCTTTGGCCCTGGCGAGCAGCTCGATCGCGCCTCGCTGGCCAACTGCCTGGGCGGCCGCCTGAACCCGGGCATCGACATGCCCTTCGTGCTGCGGGTGCCCAGCGTGTGGGCACGCGACTGGAAGACGAGCGGCGCCGGTCCCTTTCGCCTGCACTTCGGGCTGCCCGATTATGACCAAGCCAGCTCCGACGTGCCCTTCTTGACCCGTGGATGGCTGCCCTTTCACGCCGAGGAGCGCAGCCTCGAGCCCGGCGACCTGCTGAAGTTCATGGCGCTGCCTTGGCACACCGACTTCAACGCGTGCGCGATCCATAAGACCAAGCCGAACCCGACCCGCAACAAGACGATCTATTGGGCTTGGCCCGCTCAGCGACCGGTGGCGGTCTACGCCGCGCTGGACGTGCGCGAGGGCGAGCTCGGCGAGCAGCGCTGGTCGATTCGGGGCCCTGGCACCGATACCGACGATCCGGATCGCTACAGTCGCTTTCAGAATCCAATGCAAATGATCACGGATTGGCATCGGATCGGAACGGTGATTCAAGCGACTGCCATCGACGAAGGTGGGCCTTACGAGCCGGACACCTACCTCGAGGTCCAGAGCTTGCTAGACGTCCCAGGCGCGCCCACGCAGCCGGTCCTGCCCTGGAAGCTCAATGCCAAGCGCTGAGGTCCTTCGGCCCGGACGGGCCGACGAAGCTCATGACGTGATCGTGTTCGGGGCCGGCCCTGCGGGCTGCGCCACGGCGATCGCCCTGTGCCAGGCAGGCGTCGCGCGGGTGCTGGTTATCGAGCCGGGTCGCAAGGGGCCGCGGGTCGGCGAGTCGATCCCGCCCGCGACTCGCATGCAGATCGAGGCGCTCGGCTGCTGGGACGCGTTCGTGGCCCAGCGCCACGATCCCTGCCTCGGCAGCTGCTCGTCGTGGGGGGACGATCGGCTCGGCTACAACGACTTTCTGCTCGATCCGCTCGGCCACGGCTGGCACCTCGATCGCGGGCGCTTCGATGCGCTGCTCGACCAGCGCGCGGGTGAGGTCGGGGCAACGATCCGTCGCGGCTCCCGCTTCGCGGCGGTCGAGCGAGATACCCACGGCTTTCGAGTGCGCTTGGTCGAGGCTCGCGGGTCCGTCGAGGTGCGAGCGCGGGTGCTCGTCGACGCGACCGGCCATCGCGCGCGGATCGCTCGCGCCCTCGGTGCGAGTCGTTGGACACACGATCGGCTCGGCTGCGTGCTCGGGGTCTTCGAGCCTGGTGAGCCGCCCAGTGAGCCAGACTGCCGATCGTCGCTGACGATGCTCGAGGCGGTCGAGCAGGGCTGGTGGTACGCGGCTCGGCTCCCGGGCGGGCGCGCGGTCGTGGGCCATGCCAGCGATCCCGACCATATCCGGGCCGCGGGGCTGCACCGGCGCGAGGGATGGATGGCGGCGCTTCGATCCACGCGACACGTGGGCCCGCGCTTTGTCGGCTCGCCCGCGCCCGAGCTGTGGACCTGCAGCGCGCCCTCGTCTCGGCTCGATCACGCCGCGGGCCCAAATTGGATCGCCGTGGGCGATGCGGCTGCAGCCACTGATCCGATCGCGTCAATCGGCATCCATCAGGCGCTCGACGATGGCCTTCGAGCAGGTGAGCGGATCGTCGCCCGGCTGGCTGGTCGCGCCGACGCGTTCGAGCGCTACGCCGATTCGGTCGCCTCGCGCTTTGCCGAGTACCTCGACCAGCGCAACTATTTTTACGGGCTCGAGCGACGCTTCGCGAGCTCGCCATTTTGGCGGCGTCGATGGCACCACTCGGGCTTAGCGACCGGCTCCGCGTGAGCGCTTGCGATCTGCCGTCACAGCGTCGAGATTCGGCTCATGGTCGAGCGCCAAGAAGGGCAGGGGAACAGGACAGATGTCCGCGGTCGCTATGCTCCGAGCCCGACTGGTCGGCTGCACCTCGGCAACGCTCGCACGGCGATGCTCGCGTGGCTGCAGGTCCGTGCGGCGGGCGGGGCATTCGTGATGCGGATTGAGGATCTCGATCCGCTGCGCAGCAAGATCGAGCACGAGGCCCGCCAGCTCGCCGACCTGCGCTGGCTCGGGCTCGACTGGGACGAGGGGCCCGACGTCGACGGGCGCTTTGGACCCTATCGACAGAGCGAGCGCTACGATCTCTACCGAGCTGCGCTGGCCCGGCTCGACACGTTTGGTTGCACGTGCACGCGCAAGGAGCTGCGTGAGACCGCCAGCGCCCCGCACGGGATCGAGCCGACCTATCCGGGCACCTGCCGTGAGCGTCCGGCCCACCCCGATCGGCCGCAGTCGATGCGTTGGCATACGCCGCCCGGGCTGGTCCGCTTCGTCGACTCGATCCAAGGCGAGGTCGCGCAGGACGTCGCGCGCGAGGTCGGGGAGTTCGTGCTCTTTCGCGGCGACGGGGCGTGGGCGTACCAGCTCGCGGTCGTGGTCGATGACGCGGCGATGGGCATCACGCACGTGCTGCGGGGGGCAGACCTGCTCGACAGCACCCCCCGACAGATCCTGCTGCAGCGGGCGCTGGGGCTGCCGACGCCGAGCTACGCTCACGTGCCGCTGATCGTCGGGCCCGACGGAGAGAAGCTGTCCAAGCGGCATGGGGCCCCGGATCTATCCACGCTGCGCGAGCGGGGCGTCGATCCGCGCGCAGTGGTGACGGCGCTCGCCCGCTCGTGTGGGCTGCTCCCCAACGAGCTCGAGCGCGACGAATGGGTGAGCGCGCGAGAGCTGATCTCGGCGTTCGATCTGGATTGCCTGTCGAAAGGCCCTGGCGTGCTCGAGCTCGGCCCGCTGATGGGGTCGACTCCCGGAGGGGGGTGGCTCCACGGCCGAGATCGCCTACTCCCACCACCGCCCTCCGAGGACCCTTGACCTTCGGCGCCGGCTTGCCGTAGTTGGCCAGCATGGCCGCATCCTCCAAGAGCGCCGTGTTCATGGCGGTGCTCGCCAACTT
This sequence comes from uncultured Myxococcales bacterium, assembly GCA_965649595.1. GTDB lineage: Bacteria > Myxococcota_A > Polyangia > Nannocystales > Nannocystaceae > Plesiocystis. Next base: position 10,050 of record CBFGLP010000919.1, read on the forward strand.
CGGCTTGACGATCGTCAAGTTCATCGCGTTCTTGCTCTCGGGCTCCGGATCGATGTTCTCCGAGGCCGTCCACTCCGGCGCCGACGCGGCCAACCAAGCGCTGCTCTACCTCGGCATCCGCTCGAGCGAGCGACCGGCCGACGCGATGTTTCACTACGGCTATGGTGGCGACCGCTACTTGCTCGCCCTGCTCTCGGCGGTCGGCATCTTCGTGTTCGGAGCCGGGGTCACGATCTATCATGGCGTCCACACGCTGCTCGATCCGGTCGAGGTCGAGTCGAGCTGGCTGAGCTACGTGGTGCTGGCGATCTCGTTCGTGGTCGACGGCGCGGTGTTGATCACCGCGCTGCGAGCCGTCTACGCGCAAAAGGGCGACAAGAGCCTGATGCAGTTCCTGCGCACGACCAGCGATCCGACCATCGCGGCGGTGCTGTTCGAGGACACCGTCGCAACCGCCGGTGTCGTGATCGCGGGCATCGCGATCATGCTGACCGAGGTGACGGGCAACCCGCTCTACGACGCCCTCGGTGCGATCTTCGTCGGCTTCATGCTCGGGTTGATCGCGATCTGGCTGGGCCTCAAGAACCGCAAGCTGCTGCTCGGACCGGCGATCCCCAAGCACATCTTCGACGGGGTGATGGAGCTCTTGCAGCAGAACCCGGCGGTCAAGCAGGTCCGCTCGCCCAAGAGCCGGGTCGTCGGCGCGGGCCAGTACCGGTTCGCCGCCGAGATCGACTTCGACGGGGCCTACCTCGGGCGCAAGCACGCGGCGCTGGTCGCCGAGCGGGCGGCCTTGCTCGGTGACCCGGCCGAGCAAGAGCGCTTGGCGGCCGACTTCGGCGATCGGATGGTCGATGCGGTGGCCGCCGAGATCGACCAGATCGAGCTCGAGTTGCGCAAGCGCTTCCCCGAGCTGGTCCACCTCGAGTTCGAGGCGGACTGATACGCTCGAGCCGTGCTCGACGACCGCCCGACCCTCGCCGTGCTCGGCGGCAGCTTCAACCCGCCGCACCTCGGTCACGCGCTGCTGCCCAGCTACCTGCTCGCGCGAGGTCTCGCCCAGCGGATCATCGTCGCGCCCTGCTTCGATCACCCGCTGGGAAAGTCGCTCGCGCCCTTCGACGTGCGCATGAGCTGGACCCGGCTCGCGCTCGCCCACCACGAGGACGATCCGCGCGTCGAGGTCGACGATATCGAGCGCGAGCTGGCGCTGCGGCAGGGCGGTCGGCCCAGCTACACGCTCGAGCTGCTCGAGGCGATGGCCCAGCGGCACCCGAGCTGGCGCGTGCGCCTGGCGATCGGCTCGGACATCACGGCCAGCGGCGAGACCCGTCGCTGGCATCGCTGGGACGTGATCGAGCGCGAGTTTTCGCCGATCGTGGTGCCGCGGGTCGGCTGGTCGTCGCCGGGCCAAGCGGCGCTGCCCGAGGTCAGCAGCACGGCCGTGCGCGAGCGTTTGGCCGGGCTGCGCGAGGGCGGCGAGCAGGCCCAGCGAGCCGAGGCCGAGCTCGCCGCGATGCTGCCCGCTGCCGTGCTCGAGGCGGTGCTCGTGTGGGCGCGCGGGCAGGCGCCGAGGGTTTGGGTGATCGGGCACGGGCACGTGGCCAGCCACGCGGTGCCGTGGCTGCGCGACCGTGGCTTCGACGTGGTCCAGCTCGGCGCGCGCGAGCTGGTCGAGGGGGTCGCTACGCTGCCTGCTTCGAGCTCCGAGGGGCCAGTCGGGGTCTGGCTCTTGTGCCGCGACGGGGACCTGCCAGCGCTCGCGCGAGCGCTG
>CBFGLP010000920.1:0-15465 GCA_965649595.1 uncultured Myxococcales bacterium
CCGTCCTCGGTGCCGTAGGCGAGGTCGACCTCGCAGCTCTCCATGAAGATCTGGTGCTGGCGCTGGCTCATGATGTTGACCGCGAAGGTCTCGATCACGTCGCTGTTCATCGCCGGCACGTCCTTGAGCGTGCGCAGCTGACCGCGGATGCGGAAGATCGGCGGGCGCCCGACCTTGAGGTGCACGTCCGAAGCCCCGAGCTTGCGAGCGGCCAGCAGCACGCGGTCGAAGATCTCGTTCATGGCTGCGGCACCTTAACCCAGCCCGCGGCTGCCTGCGAGCCGTGAATGGCCGCGCACGGGGTCGGTTCTGCCCCGAGCCTACTGCTCGGTGGGGCTGACGATCCCACAACCGGGGTGGGATGCCGGGCGAAGGAGTGGGATCGCTGGCACCTCGCGGACACCCTCGGGTGCGGCTCCTTGCCACACCGCGAGCGCGAGCCAGCGGCCGTCGATCGCGATGACCAGCCGGCGATCTTCGAGATCGCGCAGCAGCGCGAGCACGTCGGGCTCGGGCAGCGACAGCTCGCTTGCCACGGACCTCGCGCTGCGCGGCCTATCGGTGGCCGCGAAGATCTTTGCTAGCGGCCCAGCGAGCACGTGCACCGGCCTTTGGGCGATCTCGCGGGTGTCCTTGACCAACACGACGTCACCCGCCCGTATCGCGGCCAGCGTGGCGGGCTCGCGTCCGCGATCGGCCCAGCGGGCGACGGCTCGCACGAGCGACGCAGCGTCGGCGTCGGGGTCGTGAGCGTCGACGTAGTCGAAGTCGAAGAAGTAGGCCAGCTCGGCGAGCTCGTGGTCGGGCAGACCAAACACCCAGCGATACGCCTCCTTCGGGCGGATCTGGGTCAGCCCAGCTCGCTGCACGAACAAGGGGCTGAAGCGATCGAGGCGGATCCGCACCGCCATGGTCGGCGGCGGCAAGTGGTGCAGGAGCGGCACGAGCTCGGCCATTCGCCGGACCGCGTCAGGGTCTTCACCAGGAAACCCGTAGAGGATGTTCCAAGACACGGCGATGCCCCGCTCCTCGCACCAGCGCAGCAAGCAGATGTTCTGCGCGGCGGTCGAGCCCTTTCGCATCAGCCGGAGCGTGGCGGTGTCGAGGCTCTCGATCCCGGGTTGGATCGCCCGCACCCCTGCCCGCGCCAGCACGGCGATCTCGCCCCGATCGAGGTTGGCCTTGGTCTCGTAGAAGAGCCGCACCGCGGGCCCCTCGGCGGCGAGGCGCGGAAAGAAGCTGTCGAAGTATCGGTGGTCGACGATGTTGTCGACCGCGTCGACGTCGTGGATCTGCCAGGTCTCGACGAGCTGGCGCAGCTCGGCGAGCGCTCGCTCGGGTGACTTGGCGCGAAAGCTCATCGCCGCGCCGTTGAGCCCACAGAAGCTGCAATGGTGCTTTTGCCCCCACCAGCAGCCGCGCGAGGTCTCGAAGGGCAAGCGCGGGTGAAGCTGCTCGCGCAAGCGCGAGCGAGCGACCGCCTCGAAGTAGTCGCCAAACTCGGGCAACGCGAGCGTGTCGAGCTCGACCGGCGGCTGCGAGCTCGACGTTGCTCCGCGTCGCAGCATGCCCGGGACGTCAGGCTCGCGCCCAGCGAGGATCGCCTCGACGAGCTCGGGGAACGCGACATCGCCCTCACCCGTGCACACCCAATCGATCACGTCGAACGACGCGAGCAGCTGCGCGCCCATGCCCGCCTCGCACGACGCACCGCCGAACACGATGATCGGCGGATTCGGTGCTTGGGCGAGGCGCCGCGCGATCGCTAGGCCAGCGGTGGTCGAGGCGAGCGTGGTCGTGAAGCCGACGATCCGCGGACCGAGCCGGCGCAGCTCGGCGACTACCTCGTCGAGGAACGCGTCCCGCAACTCACGAAGGGCGAGGATCTGCGGCACGAGCGAGGCCGCCGGTCCCGACGCGAGGAACCGGGCGCAGAACGCTTCAGGGTCGCCAGCCAATGCCGCGCCGGGCGACGCGGCGAGATCCGAAAACGCCCACTCCGACGCGAGCGAGCTCGCCGTCGTGACATCGGTAAACCCGGCCATGTCACCGCGGTCGGCGAACCACGAGTAGAGAAACAGGCCAATCCGCTCGGCCCAGGCGAGGTTTGGATAGGTGACCGTCGCGCTGATTCCACGCCGTGCGAGCGCACCTACCAGCAGGCTCGGCCCGAGCGAGGGGCGCTCCACGTCGGCGAAGGGAGGCACCACGAAGGCGACATCGACCCCTCGGTCGCGGGCGACCGGCTCAGCTCGGCCCGCGGCGCTCATATCCACGCACGAGCGAGTTGAACAATGCACCGACCGCGCCCGACGTTTGGATCGCGCTGATGCTCAGGAGGTTGTGGTGATACTCCTGGAGCGGCAAGCGATCGAGCAGCTGGTCGAGATCGTCTTTGTGCTGTGGATCGAGCTGCGAGTGCTTGCGGTAACTGGTGAACGCCTCGGCGGGGAGACCAGTGCGGGCCTGCACGTCGTCGAGCTCGGACGAAAGCGGCGGCCGACCTTCGATGCACGCGATGTAGCCCAAAAACGCGATCGGGTGCGCGTGCAGGACCCAAAAGTACTGCGCGCCGAACAGCGCCGCCGATGCCGGCGGCGGAACCCGTGCCAGCACGTCCTCGCGGGTGAAGCCGAGCACCTCGAGATCGGAGAGCACCCATTCGTCGTGGCCGCGCTCCTCCTCGGCGTGGTGCGAGTAGTAGTCGGCGAGGGCCGACGAGAGCGGATCATCGCCGAGTGCCCGAGCAGCACGCGCGGCGGTCTCCATCATCGGAGCCGCCGCGCGAACCACCGGGTGCAGCGCGATCAGCAGTCGCGGGTAGAGCTCGGCGAGCTGCGGGTGACCCCAGAACGCCGCCGTCGCCTCGTCGAGCGCTGGCTGGACGAGCGCGATGCGAGACCGAAGCCGCTTGCTGTTCGAGGTCACGAGCAGCCCCGCTCAGACCGAGACGTGGAAGGTGGGGACACCCTTGCGGACGTGCTTGGCGACGCTCCCACCAGCCTCGATCAGAGCGTCGAGCTCTTCTTGCGAGAGCGACGAGAGCACGGCGACGTCCTCGGCGCTGAGGTTGTGGTCTTGCGGGACGACGCCCGCGGCGATCAGGGTCTCGAGTTGGCTCATGAGTTGCGCTCCTGGTCTCGGAAATCAGTCTCAGAAAACGACGTGGTAAGTGGGTGCGCCGGTCGGAGCTCGCTCGCCGAGCCCCCCGCCAGTCTCGAGCAGCGTGTCGAGCTCTTGCTTGGACAGCGAGGAGATGACGGCGACATCCTCGGTGCTGAGGTTGTGGTTGGGTGGGACGATTCCAGCAGCGATCAAGGTCTCGAGTTGGCTCATGAGCCGCTCCTTTGCAACGAACGCAACGAGTGTCGTCCAGGAGCCCTCACCAGTGTCAAGCGCCAAAATACTTTTCGCTTTTTTGTCAGTAGATCAGATCGATTTGGACGGCCGTGGCACCTATCAACCCGTCCACCAGCTCCCGTAGCAGCCGCTCGCTCATCCCCCACCCACGTAGCCACAGGGGACCGGGCCAGCTATTGCGGATCCACTGGATCGCGGCCTCCTGTGCGCGATAGCTACCCGTGTAGCGATCCAAGCCCGGCTCCACGCGCAGACCGAGCTCACGCAACCGCAGGTCGAGGCGCAGATCCGACTGCTCGTCGGGCTGCAGGACCCGCGCCATCAGCCGGGTCGGATACTGACCCCCGATCAGGTTGTCGAAGCCACAGCGAAACACCAAAGTCGCGAGGTCGGGTGCGAGCGGGTCCGGCCGCGCGGGGCTGGTGCCGTCCATCGAGGGCCCTCGCCCGGGCAGGCCAAAGGTCAGCACCTCGGGCTCGAGGCCGGCTTCGCGCTCGCGCAGGAAGGTCGCCGTCGGAAGGCCGTTGGGATCGACACCGAGCAAGTGCAAGGGTCGCTCGGGTCGCCAGCCACCGCGCGCGAGGTGATCGAGCAGCGCCTGCGCCCGCACGTCGAGGCCGACGAACTCGTGAAAGAGCCCGGCTGGATCACCGCCGATCGCCAAGAGCAGCTCGCGGTGCCCGGGCAAGAGCGGTCGCTCGAGCGCCCGCTCGAGCGCCGCGATCGTGGCCGCATCGGCGCCGACGATCCGCGCCGCCCAGGCTGGGAGCTCGGTGGCGAAGTAGGCGAGGACTCGAGGGAGCGGGAGCATCGGATCTGGTCGTCTGGGTCAGCTCGGCTCGCGGGCGATCGTCAGCCCGAGCTTGGCTCGCAGGCGCAGCGCCAGCGTCTGCCAGTCACCCCGCTCGCGCGCGCACAGGTGACAGCGAAGCGGGCTGTCGGGGACCTTGCGCACGACCGCGGCGATCGGTCGGCTGCGCAGGAACGAGAGATCGTCGGACACCTCGGGCACCCGGTCGAGCCCCGCGTCCTCGAGCTCGCGTGCGACCTCCTCGATGTCGAGCTTGGGTCGCGCGTCGGCTACCAACAGCCCCGTCAAGGGCCAGCGATCCAGGTGATCGGTGAACAGGTAACGCTCGAACAGATACCCCGCCAGCCGCGACCAGCTCGGGCCCCAGGTCATCTCGCGCAGCATGTGCTCGAAGCTCTCCCCCGGACGCAGGGTCGGAGCGTCCATGACCAGCGCGGCGGCGCCGGGCTCGGGGATCACCAGGTAGAGATCCTGGTCGAGCTCGGCGTCGGTGTTGAGCCCGATCAAGAAGTAAGTGGCCGGCAGCTTTCGCTTGGTCTTGTTGAAATACTTCAATAGCGACTTGACCGAGAGATCCCGACGATGCACGTCGACCGGAAATTTTCCTCCGGCGAGGCGCAAGAACTCGCGGTAGTCCGGCGGCAACGGCTTTCCCTCCGCGGCCTCGAGCGCGTCGATGTCCGCCGGCGTGGCCGGCTTGGTCCGCTTGATCACGCTCGGATCCAGCTCGCGCAGCAGCGCGAAGAGCATGCGGATTTCGCTGGTCGGATCGACGGTCACGCTCATTGCACCGGATAGGGTTTCTGGCGGTTCGCGTTCGGCTCAGGCTCGGGGCAGAGCATGCTGGCCAGCACGCGCTTGCAGGTGAGGCACGACTCGGCGTGCTCACCCGGCTTGAAGTTGGTGTTCTTGGGCCCGCGCCAATACTCGGTCATCGCGACCGGCTTGACCCCCAATACGACCGCGGCGTTGATCAATTTCGGCGCAGCACAATTGCCGATCGTGTTGGTGTCCTGCTCGCTCTCGTGAATGCGAATCCGGCGGCCGCCGACCGTGGTCGCGTCGATGTAGCGATTGGGCTGACGCCCCTGCACCTGCAGATCGGGAAACCCCTGCGCAGGGCTGGTCTCGAACCCCGCGGGCTGGCGGCCCGAGTTCGCGCGCAGCGTGACCTGCTTGTTGGTCGCCGGATCGCGGCAGACCATCGAGCCCATCATGTAGCCGGAGGTCGAGCCGTCGTCGTTGGCCCGCCCGTCCGGCGCCTTCTCGTAGTGCTCCGCCGCCTTGGCCTCGCTCTGGCGCGTCGACTCGAGCTTGTGCCCCGCCTTCTTGCCGCACACCTGGCAGGGTGAGTCCTCGCCGTAGGTCAGCCCGACGCTCGGCTTGCCGAGCGCCGCGTTGCCGCCGGTGTTGACCTTGTTGCCGTTGTGGAGGCAGACCTCGAGGAAGCGGACGACCCCCTTGGCCTCGAACTTGATGTCGGTGCTGGTCGTCGCGAACGAGACCGTGCCCTTGGTCTTGGCCGACACGACGCCGCCGCCGGCCGAGCCTGGCTCGTCGCCGCTGCTCATGCTCAGCACGGCGCCCTTGACGGCCGGCATCTGACCTTCGACCTTGACCTTGCTGGCGCCCTTGTCCAGGTCGCCGTCCTGGCCGACGTTGACGTAGGGGACCGGCACCGGCCCAGCCGGCGAGGGCGTCTTGCACACGTCGGGGATCGGGCAGGTCTGCACGCCGCCGTCGCCCTTGTGCAGGATAGAGCGGCCGTTGGCGAACACGCTCATGCCGTCCGCGAGGCTAACACGGCCCGGGCGGACCTGCGATCGGCTGCTCGGCCAGGTGCGATGAGCCGGCTCGAACGCTATGGTCTCGGCGATCGATGAGCATCGCAGCCCAGCGCCTCGACGGGATCGAGTATGCGGTCGTCAGCCTCGAGAGCACCGGGCTGTTGCCCGGCCGCGATCGGGTGGTCGAGCTCAGCGTCGCGCTGGTGCGTCCGGGCGCGGGCGCGCGGCTCGAGCTGACCTCGGTGATCGATCCGCAGCGGCCGATCGGCGGCACCTCGGTGCACGGGCTGCGAGCCGAGGACCTCGTCGACGCGCCGACCTTCGCCTCGCTGGCGCCGACGATCGGCAGCCTGCTGAGCGGGCGCGTGATCGTGGCCCACAACGCCCAGCACGAGCTGCGCTTCTTCGTCGACGAGCTGAGCCGCGTGGGCCTGCGTCGCGAGCTGCCGCACCTGTGCACGATGTACCTGCGCTGCATGCTCGGCGGCGAGCGACTGAGCCTCTCGGACGCCTGTCACGTCGAGCGGGTCGAGGTCGGCAGCGGACCGGGGGCAAAGGCGTTCGCGGCCGCGCAGCTGCTCGGAAAGTATCTGGACAAGCTGCGGCGGGCGAAGCTGTCGACCTTCGCCGAGCTGGCGAAGGGGCACGACTACGTGTTCTTGCGCAGCCTGGCGAGCTGGCCGGTGCAGCCGGGCGAGCTGGGCACGACGGCGAGCGCGAGCCCGAAGCCGCGGCCGAGCGGGCTCGGTGGCCAGGGGACGATCGCTCGCTATCAAGACGCGGTGCTGGCCGTGCTGGCGGACCTCGACGTGACGGAGGCCGAGATCGACTCGTTGCTGCACCTGCGCGGCGAGCTCGGGCTCGCCGACGAGACGGTGCGAGCCGTGCACGCGCGGACCTTTGCGTTGATGATCGAGCTGGTCGCGGGCGATGAGCACCTCGACGAGGGCGAGCGGGGGCAGCTGTATCGGATTCGGCAGGGCTTGCAGCGGCTCGGGTGGGCACCGGGGGATTAGAATGTCGTGGCAAATGAGCGCTGATTCCATTCGGCTTCCACCCAGCCCCTGGCGGCTCGCGGACTCTGCTTGGCCGCGCACCGGCTGCGATCGCCGACACAGCCGACGTGCACCGGTGACCGGCCCAACGCATGGTCGAATCCGCCGCGTGCTCGAGCTTCCCGGTGGTGTCGGAGCGCCCGCAGGCTTGGCCGTCGCCGCCGATGGCAGCCTACGCGCGACCTGGCAAGGCCGGCTCTTCGCCCTCGCACGTGCTGGCGAGCTGCTCTGGGAAGCCGAGTTGGGCGAGCCGACCTCCGAGCACCCCCGCTACGCATCGGCCCCGCTGGTGCTCGCGGACGCCACCAGCGTCGTCGTCATCGGTCGATCGATCGCGTTCGTGTCGGCAGATGGCGAACTGCTGGCCCGTCTGTCGACCGACGAGCTGCTCGACGACTCGGCGCCGGCACCCAACCTCGATCTGCGAGGCGGCCTGATCCTCACTACGCAGACGGGCGAGGTGCTGTGCCAACGCGGGGCTACTTCCAAGTCAGCCCCCCAGGCGCCGAGGCTCGAGTCAGCCCCCCAGGCGCCGAGGCTCGAGCTGGTCGGTGAGGGCTTCGGTTACGACATCGTGCCACCGGCGATCGACGAGCGAGGACGCCTAGCGATCGCCGGCTATGCAGGCAAGGGTCTGGTCCTGATCGACTCGGCGGGGACCCAGCTGTGGCGCAGCCAGCTCGCGGACGCCGATCTGCTCCCGACGATCGATCGCCACGGTCGAGTGGCCTGCGGCAGCCTCAACGCCAGCGAGTCGCACATCTATGACGAGGCCGGCAACCTGCTCGCCCGGCACCCCGAGGCGGCCGCGTTCGCCGAGACCGAGGATGGTTGGGTCGCCTTGTCCGACGCCTCGCTCGTGGGCCTCGACGCCGAGGGTCGCTCGCTCTGGCGGCGAGAAGGTGGTGTGCGTCAACGCTGGGGAGGCCTGGGGCCCGCCGTCGATCGGCTCGGACGCATCTACGCGCCGCAGCAGAGCGCCGCGGGCACGAGCTTGGTATGTCTCGAGCCCGACGGCCGCGAGCGCTTCGTGCTTCCCCTCCCCGACATACCCTCGGATCTCGCGCTCGTCGGCGAGGGTCGTGCTGCGTTGGCCAGCGCCACGGGCATCTTCTTCGTCGAGTGACCTCCACGATGTCCAACGAGTTCATGCACCGTGCCGTCGCGGCTTACTCGCTGCCGCTCACCGATGAACAAGTCCTCGCCGCCGCATGGCAGCCCTTCAAGGGCGGTGAGTTCGGCCTGCACCCCTCGACGCCCGACGAGCTCGACGCGGCCATGCTGCTGGCCGCCGAGGCCCTCCCGACGCTGGGCTGCCACTTTCAAGCCGCGCGCTTGATGCTGCAATGCGGGACGCTGATCGAGCACGGCGCACCGACCCCGCGGATCGCCCCGCTGATCGCCGAGCGGACCCGCGAGATCTTTGGCCTCGCGCGGGCGCTGCTCGAGCGCGACGATCGCGAGAACGAGCGCGAGCCCGACTTGCGCGTGTTGATCAAAGAGAGCTCGGACGAGGCTCGGGCCTACCTCGGCGCTCACTATGCCGGGCTCGCGGCGATGACCTCGCTATGCCGCGACAAGCCAGCGCGAGTCTTCGCCCGCTCGCTGACGGGCTTCGCCGATGATGCGGAGTCGATCGAGGGGAAGATTCGCAGCGCCTATTATTTGAGCCGCCTGCTCGACACGGTCGATGATTTCGTATTCGAGGTGATCGATATCGAATCACGGCGTGGCTATCGACTGAGCGCCGAGGGCATGGCGAGCTGCTATCACCTGTTCACGCTGCTGCAGGGGGTCCTGATCGGTGACCCCGAGCGCGGCTGGCTCGCCGGCAAATCACCCGATCCCGAGCTGCTCGCCTATGCGCGTGGGGAATCGTACGACTGCCCCAGCAAGACGGACTCGAACGCCTGGCACTACCTCGAGTGGCCGGCGTGGACGGCCGAGGGGCTGCAAAACCATGTCGCGTGGACGCTCTGGGGCCAGACCAAGCCACGGGACATCATGCGATTCGACGACATGCCGACGATCCTGCTGGCGCCCAAGTCGTTGAGCATCAATTGGGACATGACCTTCACGGGGGCGCTGCACGACGCCCACTCGATCCGGCTGGACGTCGTGGCGCAGCTCGATCCGGGAGAGGTCGACGCGCGGCTGGCCGCGATCGCGGCGGCGAAGCGCTAGGACACCTCGGGCGCTTCGGTCAAGCCAAACACGCGCAGCGCATTCTCGCCGAGAAACAGCGCCTTGGTCTCGTCATCGAGCCCGAGCGCGTCGAGCCCCTCGAGCGCCTTGGCCGGGGTGATCATCGGATAGTTGCTGCCGAACAGCACCTTGCGGCGCCCATGCCTGCGCATGAACTGGACCAGCGCGGGCGGGTAGCGCTTGCACGTATACGCCGAGGTGTCGATGTACACGTTCTCGTGCTTGGTCGCGACCGCGATCGCCTCGTCGGTCCACGGATACCCGATGTGCCCGCCGACGATCGTCAGCTCGGGGAAATCGATCGCGACCTGGTCGAGATAGATTGGCCGGCCGACCTCGGAGGGCATCAGCGGCCCGGTGTGGCCGATCTGCGTGCAGAAGGGCACGCCCAGCTCGCAGCAGGCGACATACACCGGATAGAAGCGGCGGTCGGTCGGCGGGACCTCCCAAAGCCAAGGCAGGACACGGATCGCCTTGAAGCCGAGCTGCTCGACGCAGCGACGGACCTCGCGGACCGCCGCCATCGGCTTGCTGATGTCGACCGAGCCGACCCCGACAAACCGGTCGGGCGCCTGCGCGACGAAGCCAGCGACCTCGTCGTTGGAGATCATGACGTTGCGCGGCGCCACCCAAGCGGAGAGCAGCGCCCGCGCGACGCCAGCCTGGTCCATCGCCCCCAACGTGAACGCGAGCGGCAGCTCGTGGGTCGGACGCGGCGTCTTGGTCCAACGCAGCAGCGGCTCGAAGATCGGGTCTTGGATGTGGCGCAGCGTCGGGTGTTGGGCCCAGGCGTCGATGATCATGAGCTCACTCGGAGACGGTCACCTTGATCATCTTGACCGGCGTGCGCGGGCGGTCGCGCTGGTCGGTCGGCGTCGTCTCGATCTGACGGACGACCTCCATGCCGCTGAGGATCTTGCCAAACACCGGGTGCTTGGACTGACCGGGGGTGAACCAGTCGAGGTAGGAGTTGTGCTTGGTGTTGATGAAGAACTGCGCGCCGCCGCTGTTGGGCGCGCCGGTGTTGGCCATCGAGAGCGTGCCGATCTCGTTCGACTGCTTGAAGTTGGCCGGGTGCTCGTCTTGGACGCGGCCGAGCGGCGAGCCGCCGGTGCCACAGCGAGGGCTGTTGGGATCGCGGCTGTACTCGCAGCCGAACTGGATCATGAAGTCCTTGATCACGCGGTGGAAGTGGAGGCCGTCGTAGAAGCCCTGGTTCGCCAGCGCGATGAAGTTGTTGGCCGTGATCGGCATCTGGTCGCGGAAGATCTCGGCGGTGAAGGTGCCCAGCGAGGTCTCGAAGGTCGCGGTCGGGTTCGCCATGGCCCTTGGTACCGTGCGAGGCACGGGACTTCAACCGGAGCGCACGGACGCCGGAGTGCACGGATGTCACGCAGTGGCCTATGATGCCGGCCGATGACCCTCGGTCGAGCGATCACCACCGCCGTCCTGCTCTTCGTCGCCGCTTGCGGCGGCTCGAAGGCGCCCGCGACCGAGCAGCCGGACGTCGGCTCATCGGGCACGGACACGGTGGCGAGCGACGCAGGACCGAGCAAGCCCGAGGGCTGCACCGATCCGGAGGACTGCGCCGCGGTGGGGGCCCTCGCGCTGCTCCAAGGCCAGGGTGAGGTCGCCCTGGCGATGCTCGAGTATGCCTGCGCCGAGAGCTCGCCGGCCGGCTGCCAGAACCTCTCGACCGCGCTTCGGAGCAAGAGCGTCCCCGAGGACCCCGCAAAAGCCCACGCGGCGGCGCTGCGTGGCTGCGAGCTGGGCAACGCACCTTCGTGCATCGACCTCGGCGTCGACGAGGCGTTCGGGCTCGGCGGCGCGACGCTCGACTACGAAGCCGCGCGCAAGCACTTCGAGCTCGCCTGCAACGCCAACGAGGGCATGGGCTGTCGCTTCGTCGGCGTGCTGCTGCACGAGGGGCAGCTCGGCAGCCCCGATCACGCGGGCGCGATGACCTACTTCCAAACCGGCTGCGAGCTCGGCGAGGGTGCGTCGTGCTTCAACGCCGGCGCGCTGCTGGCCGAGGGCTTCCTCGGTGAGCCAGACCTGAGCGGGGCCGGTGCGTTCATGACCCGCGCCTGTGAGCTCGGCGATCAAGACGGCTGTAGCGTCCAAGAGCAGATCGCCGCGCAGCTCGAAGCCCAGGCCAACTCCAAGATCCCCGACGCCAACCTGCAGATCGGCGAGGCGACCGTCGACGGGCTGACCGTCGCCAACCTCGAGTGCAGGGTCGAAGGTGGTGGCGGTCTGCTCGGCAGCATGGCGCTGCTCGGCGCGATGTCGAAGCGCAAGGCGTCGATCGACAAGTGCGGCAAGCCGGGCACCGAGGTCGAGGTCACGTGGACGGCGAGCGGCGGGAAGATCAGCAAGGCCGAAGGTGAAGGCAGCGAGGGCGCCTGCGTGGCCAAGGCGCTCAAGAAGCTCGACACGCCGATCGACGGCGAGTGTGCGGCGACGATCGTGCTCGGGCCCTGAGCGCCGGGGCTCGATCGCCGAGCACCGTCAATTGACCACGTTCACCAGCACCGGGCCATCGGTCAGGCCACGCAGAGGCGCGCCATAGATCGAACGCTGGCAGAGCGAGACCTCGGGGTTGTTCTGCCCGTTGCAACCGAGCAGGTCGGGGTCCACCACCACGAACCAGTAGTAGTGTCCGTCCGCGAGGCTCACCGTGAAGGGCGCGGCGTTGCCCGGGCAGCCATTGCCTTGCCACAAAGAGGGAGCCGTGCCGCGTTCCGTCCAGAACCCCTGCGACAGGTCCATCGTCCATACATGGACGGCGCGCTCATCGGAGTGGCAGTTGTAGACGTCGACCTGCCGGATCCCGTATGGGGGAGGCGGATTCGGCGGCTCCTCGATCTGCTCCTTGGTCTGCCCGCACACGGTGCTGGTGGGAGCAGAGGCGTCCCACAGGTTCTCGGCCCGCACCTGGAAGCAGTACTCGGTGTCGGGCTCGAGGAACGAGACGGTCAACTGGGTCGTATTGGGGCCAGTGGACGTACGCCGCGTAGGCCCACCGCTGGGATGATAATCGACGAGGAACCTGAGCTCATCGTCGCTGTTGTCTTTCCAAGAGATCGTCAGCGAGTGGTCGGTGGCGTCAATCACTTGAAGGTTGCTCGGTGCGGCCGGCGGCCCGCCCGGAGGCAAGTCGGTCGACAGGGCCACGGCGACATGATCATAATCGAACCCGACGAGGTCGGTCATTTTGTTCCCGTCCACGTCGCCGATCATGCGCGGGTAATAGGAGGAGGTGGACCACCCCTTGCCCACAGTCATGGCGCGCAGGACCGTCCGCGCCGGCCCGAATCCAGACGGTCCGCCCAGCGCTCGGGTCACCCCGTCCGGTCCCAGGCCGAGGAGATCCACGAAGCCGTCGGCGTTGAGGTCGGTTACGAACCGGGGATACCTCGATTCGTAACCCCACCCGACGAACTCGGACGTCACGGCGACCATCGGGTCGAAACCAGTCCCGTTGGAGAGGGCGAGCCAAACGTACTTTTCGCCGAAGCCCACGATGTCGTCGCGGCCGTCGTTGTTCACGTCCGCCAGCACCCGCTTGTGCTTCCAATACATCCAGCCGCCGGCGTGAACGCCGAAGTCCTGGACCACCAGCTCGGGCGCCTGGAAGCCAACCCCGTTGGAGAGGGCGAGCCACACGCCGTGGTCGCCGAAGCCCACGATGTCCTGCATGTCATCGCCGTTCACGTCGGCGGTGGTCCGGATGTGGAGGTCGACGTCCCAGCCCTGCTGCGAGCCTAAATCCGCGATGACGAACTTGGGCTCCTCGAAGTAGCCGTCCCCCTTGGCGAGCGAAAGCCACACGCCCTCTTGCTCGAACCCGACGATGTCTTGGCTACCATCTGCGTTCACGTCGGCGAGCAAGCGCACGTCGTCTTGCGCACTCCAGTCGTGCTCGGTCCCGAAGTAGGGCAGCACGAACTCGGGCTGGCCGAAGCTCCCGTTCTCAGCCAGCGCCCGGTACACGCCGGCATCTCCGAACCCCACCACGTCGGCGCGTCCATCGTTGTTGATGTCCCCGACGGTCCGCACGTGGTGGACGTTGTTCCAATCCTGGTGCGTGCCGAACTCGTCGAGCACGAACTGTGGGTCGAAGCTCGACCCCGTCGAGGTCGCTAGCCACACTCCGTCGTCCCCGAAGCCGACGATGTCCTGGTCGCCGTCCGCGTCCGTGTCGGCGAGCATCCGCGGGTGCTCGCGCCACGCGTACTTCAGGGTCAGCTCATGAGCCCAAGCCTCCGGAGCTAGAAAGGACTGGTCTGTCCCCGCGCGTAGATGGTCGTCTTCGGCGACATCGCTGGGCTCGTCTTCGTCGCACGCCATGGTCGACAGAGCGAAGCCGATGATTATTAGGATGAATTTGGATGAATTGCGGCGCATGATTCCCACTTCCGCTCGCGTAGTTCCAATCAGGTCGTGATCGGATTAACTTCGCGATCATCGGTAGAGCTAGCGATGGCGCCTCAGGCGCGCGTTCTACCCGCCAGGGCGACCGAACGGGAGGGGAATCAATTTGGGGATGGCTAGGGGGCCACGAACCCGACCCCGAAGCCGATCGTCTGCCGCTTCCCTTCGGGGAATTTCCACTTCTTGATCCGCCGCACCGAGCACGCGACCAGCTTCGGTGCCCCGATCTCGTCAACCTCGACGTCTACCCAATCGACGCTGCCGTTCTTGCGAACGTCGACCGAGAACAGCAACGACCCCGACGCGCCCGGATATTGATTTGCAACCTCCAACCAGCACTCCTGCAATTGCGGGAGGTTCTGCTGAATCAACGCCTGTCGTGCGGCATCGAGCCCGGGGTCGCTCGCGTGCGCACATCCGGCGGCGGCCAGCGCCATGAGCATTGCCAGCCGCCGCATTCGATCCACGCCTTCAGCCCTCGCCGCCGTTCAGCTCGTCCTCGTCTTCCTCGATCAACCCGAGCACGTCGTACATGTCGTAGACGCCGGGCGGCTGATCGATGACCCAACGGGCGGCCCGCAGCGCGCCGCGAGCGAAGATCCGGCGATCGCGAGCGCGGTGGATCAGCTCGATGCGCTCGCCCTCGCCGCAGAACATCAAGGTGTGCTCGCCGATCGAGTCGCCACCGCGCATGCCGTAGACGCCGATCTCCTGGCTCTGGCGCGGGCGCCCGAGCGGGGCCCGGTCGGTGACCACGACGTCGGAGAACTTGCGACCCGACGCCTCGGCGACGGCCTGACCGATCCGCAGGGCGGTGCCCGAGGGTGCGTCGCGCTTGAGCCGGTGGTGCAGCTCGACGATCTCGGCGTCCCAGTCCGAGCCGAGGGCCCGCGCCGCGACGGCGGCCAGCTGCAAGAGCAGCGTGACGCCGACCGAGAAGTTGGCCGCGTGGACGATCGGGATCCGCTCGGCGCACTCGAACAGCAGCGCCTCGGTCTCCTCGCTCAGGCCGGTCGTGCCGATCACCAAGGGGACGCCGGCCTCGAGGCAGCGGCGCAGGTTGTTGTCGGTCGCGGTCGGCAGCGAGAAGTCGACGACCACGCTGCCGCGCCGCGGCTTGAGCTCGTCGGTGACCAGCACGCCGATCTCGGGCCGGCCGATCAGTCGGCCGGCGTCCTGATCGATGCCTGGGCCGCCCGAGCGGTCGACGCAGGCGCCGAGCGTGAGGTCGTCGGACTCCATCACCTCTTTGATCAGCTCGGTGCCCATGCGTCCACGGGCACCGACCACGATGATCGAGAGCATGCGCTTGTTCGAGGCGAGGTCGTCGGGATTCATGTGAGGCTCATGGTTGTCGTTCACGCGAGGAGTCCCATTTCGGTGAGGGTGGCGCGGAGCTTGCCGATCAGCTCGTGATCGGCGGGGAGCGGACGTAGGGGCGAGCGGAGCTCGGGGCCACCGATGCCGAGCAGGTGCATGGCGGCCTTGACCGGGATCGGGTTGGCCTCGGCGAAGAGCAGCCGAGTGAGCCGGAGCTGGCGATAGTGGAGCTCGCGGGCGCCGGCCAAGTCGCCCGCGGCGAAGCTGTTCCACATGCTGGAGATCAGGGCCGGCGCGGGGTTCGAGACGACCGAGATGACCCCGTCACCGCCGACGGCGAAGAAAGGCAGCAGCGTGAAGTCGTCGCCTGAGAGCAGGGTGAAGTCGGGCCCGCACTGCTCGCGCACCTGCGCGGCGCGGTGCATGTCGGCGGTCGCTTCCTTGATCCCGACGATGTTGGGGTGCCGCGCGAGCCGAGCGACGGTGGCCG